>JASFFJ010000027.1:0-22875 GCA_050124355.1 Desulfobacterales bacterium
AGAACAGATTTTCACGATTCCCAAGCATTTGCAGGAGGTGGTGATTACTGAATACGGATAAGGTCCTTCACATAAGTCAGAAGTCTATCCCATCCGACCAGCAGGAGTGCTTCCAGTTTATCTAATTTCTGCAACACCTCGTCATCACCAAATAAACGCAGACCAATATAGATAGCTGCAACCAAAATAAAGGGCATTAAAATTTTTTTCATATACCTGCCAAAGCCAACCAGCAGCCTTGGCTGATGGTGGTTGCGGCTATTTTCGGAAAGGCTTGAATCATTTCTATGGTGAATCACCTCTTCAAGCACACGCTCACCCAGTTCATGTAACACTTGTGCCAGTGACGCTTCAGCCCCGAGCTGATCCTTTGAGGAGTCGACCCTCAATTCTGGAGCGGCCTTCCGCAGGAGATGTACCAAGTCTTGTATGTCATCATCCCAGCGTCGATCCGTCATCTTGAAAGCCTGAATTTTTGACAAATGGGTAATACTTTCCGGCAATTCTGAAGCTTTGCACATATTCGCACCGGCCACCAGTACGGGAATAACATGCTTTTCCTGATCAAACGCACTTTCGATCTCCGTCCTCACCCAATCGCTTGGATCAAACAGCCGGGATTTGCCGGTGGGGGCAGAAGGTGCGCGCCAGTTTCGACCGATAACGACCAACAACACATCACAGGCGGCAACAGCACGGTTTAGCACTTCCGTGAAGTCATAGCCTGCGGGAATTTCTACATCACGAAATACCAAGTCCGGACCCAATATCTCAGTTAGGTCATCAGCCAGCCGGCCTGCGAAGCCCTGACTGTCATCCCTCCGATAGCTGATAAAGATACCTGCCATGTATTTATTCTAACCAAATTAAAGGATTTCTATGGGAGTCTTCTAAATAACTGGGATATATTCCAATGATCTCATTTTAAAGATCCAGCCACAACCACATAGATGAGCTATACTAAAATCGGCTTGAAGTTTCAATCTCATCGTAAAAAATGGTATTGACAACGAATCCTGCTTTTGGTTAACAGAATGGCAATGACCGTCGTTTAAACAAAGACAGAAGCGGACAACAGACCACAATTCATCATTTTAACTAAATTTCACCATACGAGGGGGAAACCATGAAACGAACAGTCGTCTTTTTAGTGATTTTGAGCGTACTTTTTGCTGGATTTCTTTTTATTGGAAATTCTCTGGCCCAAACGACCGGAGAAAAAAAGGCAGCGGCGGATTATAAAATAGTACTTATTCTACCGGGACCAATTAATGATCAGAGCTGGAACGCAACCAACTACGCTGGTCTGGTTGCGTGTAATAAAGATCTCGGTACCAAGATGGAATATATAGAGAATGTCCAATCCGGGGATTTCGAGTCTACCTTCCGAAATTATGCGGAAAGGGGTTATGATCTGATCATGGCAGCCGGCACCCAGTTTGATGAAGCTGCAAACAAGGTTGCGCCATCTTACCCGAAATCAACCTTCTGTGTTGTCAATGGAATGATTGCGAAGACCGACAATGCGATGCCCATTTTTCCTAAAGAATACGAGGCGAGCTTCCTGGCCGGAATTATTGCGGCGCATCTGACAGAGTCCGGGAAAATTGCGACTGTCGGAGGATTTCCCAATAAGGCCATGGTCGACCTTCTCGATGTTTATGAAGCCACCGCCAAAAAGTATGCCAAGGATAAACGGGGAATGGCTGTTGAGGCTGTTCGGGCTTACGCTAATTCCTGGAGCGATGTTGCCCTCGGTAAACAGATGGCGGAGACGATGATCGACAATGGCGCCGATGTCCTGTTTTTCTATGCAAATCAGGTTGGCTTAGGCGCAATTCAGGCGGCAAAGGAGAAAGGGGCCAAATTTGTCGGTTTTTCCGCCAATCAAAATGATATTGCCCCTGATACCGTTTTGGCGAGTATTGGGTTTGATTTTGCCACTTTCTACAAATGGGCGGTGAGCAACTACCTCGCAGGAAAACTCAAGGGTGGCAAAGTGAACATGGCCGGCCTTCAGGAAGGAATTTTTGTCCCTTTTTATGGACCAAAGATTGACACTGACGTAAGAGATGCGGTTGAAAAGGGCACAAAAGCTGCCATCGCCGGCGAAATTGATTTTAAAGCGATGTTCTCAGGTAAATTCTAAACTGAAGCATTGAGATGACACCTTCGACATTCACCGGTGTACGACCGCCGGTGAAATTTTTTTGGTGACAGCACAGAACCAGCCCCTCAAGTCATCATTCGGCGCCATCGTCGACAGCACTTCTTTTGGCGTAAAATGCTCTTGCGTGCGGCAGTCCTAACAGGGAAATACATCAATTGGCAGACGCCTCTTCTTCCGCTGTAGTTTTCATGTCGATACCGTTGAGCATGTTATCTACCGCTGTGATTGATGAACTGATGTCCTCTGTTGAATATAAAAATGAAATAAAATAGATAGAATACCACAATTCTTCAATCTTCAATCTTCAATTCCGTTATTGCCAGGTCGGGATTAAACCATGAATACACCTTTTATCGAACTGAAAGGCATTACCAAGTACTTCTCCAGAGTGGTAGCCAACAAAGATATCTCCTTATCCATCGGCAAAGGAGAAGTGCTGGCGCTGCTAGGAGAGAACGGAGCCGGTAAAAGTACCATCATGAAGATTCTTTACGGTCTTTATCATGCTGAAGAAGGTGATATTTTTATCAATGGTGAGAAAACGACGATTACGTCTCCGAGAGATGCAATTAACTTAGGCATCGGGATGATCCAGCAGCATTTTTCTCTGGTTCCGCGGCATACCGTCACCGAAAACATCATTTTGGGAAACCAATCCGGCATCCTCAACAATACCGTTTTGAGCAGACAGGTCAGGGATTTGGCTGAAACCTATGGCTTTGATATTGATCCTGATCGCTTTATAAGGGATCTTTCGGTCGGTTTACAGCAGAAGGTTGAGATTCTAAAGGCGCTGTATCAGGAAGCAGAACTGCTGATCATGGATGAGCCCACTGCTGTGCTGACGCCTCAAGAGGCGGATAATCTGATGGCTTTTATCAGAGAGTTTGTGGCGCGTGGGAATTCGGTGGTTTTTATTTCCCATAAAATGAAAGAGGTGATGAAGGTTGCAGATCGTGTCATTGTCATGCGTAGTGGAAGAATACTTGGGAACCTTCGCAAAGAAGAAACGACTGAAAAAGAGCTCTCAACACTCATGGTGGGAAAGGAGCTGGCGTTTCTCGAAAACAGAAGGAGACCGGTTTCTGAGATAGGTATTGAGATTAAAGAGCTCAGCGTGCTTGGTCCCCAAGGACATGTTGCGCTCGAAAATGTCAGTTTCTCCATTGGAAAAGGGGAAATCTTTGGAATTGCCGGTGTAAGCGGAAATGGTCAACAGGAGCTGGGCGACGGCATTGGTGGTCTTTTGCCTTTAAAAAATGGTGATATTTTGCTGGATGGAAAGAGCATAAAGGACCTGTCCGCAAAAGAGCGTATCGATGCCGGCCTGGGATATGTGCACGCCGACCGCCTCACCGCAGGACTTGTTCTCGAGATGTCGCTAAGTGAGAACATGTTTCTGAAAAACAGTTTTGATCCGGAATGGTCGACCTATTTATTTATCAACCGAAAAAAGTTGAATGGATATGCCGACAAGGCGATAGAAGATTACTCGATTAAAGCATCCGGAAATGATGAACTTGTGAAAGCGCTCTCGGGAGGAAATCAACAAAAAGTTGTCGTCGCACGAGAGGTCGATATCGGGCGAAATGTGATTATTTTCGATCAACCGACGCGGGGACTCGATTTGGGTGCGATCGATTACGTTCATAAAACCATCCTTGCCGAGCGGGATAAGGGCAAATGTATTTTACTGATCTCGACCGAGCTATCCGAGATTTTATCACTTTCCGACAGGATGGGTGTTCTTTATAATGGCAGACTGCTGAGAATTATCAACAGGGAGGATGCGGATATCGAGACGATCGGAATGCTGATGGCTGGATATGAACCCCAGGAGGGTCACACTGATGAGCCCTAAAATGAGAGATCTGATTATTACCACCGTTTTATCGGTCTTTCTTGGTCTAGCTGTCAGCGGACTCATGATGCTGTTTCTCGGTGCAAATCCCATTTCAGCATATGGACATCTATTGCAGTTCCTGGTGAGGGATAAATACACCTTCGCAGATATTTTTGTAAAAGCAACCCCGCTTGTTTTTACGGCGCTGGCGTTTGCGTTTACCTTCAAGGCAAATCTATATAACATCGGTGCTCAGGGCCAGTTTTATATGGGATCGGTGGCCGCGGTCTTTATCTCTCTTTTTCTTGGGGGGATCGTTCCTGGGCCGATTGCGCTCCTGCTGGCTCTGGCCGCTGCGATTGTCTGCGGCGGGTTGTGGGGCATGATGGTCGGATACGTTAAAGCCAGATTTCAGGCCAATGACTTTCTTGTCAGTATGATGTCGGTATTTATTGCCTTGGCATTAATGAATTATCTGTTGCGCACGGTATTGATTGAAGCGAAACGAGAATACCCCCAGACGGATCCTATTTTACATGATCTTTATATCCCGATCATTGCAAGCGGTACGCGCCTTCACGCCGGCTTCCTGCTTGCCGTGACGGTTGCCGTTCTTTGCTGGATATTTCTCTACAAAACAACGATTGGATATAGAATACGCGTCGTCGGCAAGAATCCGTTAGCTGCTAAATTTGCCGGTATTGATGCCGGAAAGATTTTTGTGATTGCGTTTCTAATCAGCGGAGCGCTTGCCGGAATGGCTGGGTTTACTGAAGTAAACGGCGTACAGCATATGCTTGTGCAAGGCTTCAATCCAACAATTGGCGCGGAAGGCATCGGCATCGCCATACTCGCAAATGCCAATCCGATTGGTATTATTTTTGGCGCCATTCTGTTCGGTGCGTTGAAGGTTGGTGGACAGATTCTTGGACAAACATCCGGAATTCCCTCGAGTATCATCGAGATCATGGAAGGCTTTGTTATGCTGTTTGTTTTGATATCCTACTATTTTAGGCGACGGCTTGAAACTAGAAGAGAGATCAAGAAGCTCAAGAGTGAGGCTGCGCCATGATAAACCTTATGTCCAGAGCCATCCTGATGAGCACGCCTTTGCTTATCGGCGCTACGGCAGAGGTTTTTGCTGAGCGAGCAGGGGTAATGATCATCGCCATTGAAGGAATCTTTCTTATCGGCGCCTGGGGCGGGTTTGTCGGCGCATTCACAACCGGCAACTCCTTCATCGGCTTTTTTCTGGCGAGTGCTCTTGGCGTTATGATTGCGGCTCTGTATGGTGTACTTACCGTCAAGTTGAAGCAGCACCAGATTGTTGCCGGAACGGCGATGAATATCTTCATTGTCGGGCTCGTGACATTTTTTCATCGGGTACTCTTTGGCGTTCCTTTGCTTCCTTTGACTATCGAGCCGTTTAAAACAATGCCGATTCCACTTCTATCCGGGATACCGATTGTCGGACCGATTCTGTTTAGTCAGAGTCTGCTCACTTATGCTGCCTATATCGTTGCCCCATTGGGTTTCTTTATTCTTTTCAAGACATCGGCAGGGCTCGTGGTGCGTTCGACAGGTGAAAATCCGGAATCGGTTGATGTTGCAGGAATCAATGTTGAACACGTCAGGTTAATTGTCATTTTGATTGCGGGCTTTATGGGCGGTATTGCCGGATCATTTTATTCCATCGTCTATCTTGGTATGTTTACAAGCGGTATCATCGGGGGACGCGGATGGATCGCATTTGCAATCTGTTTTCTCGGTAACTGGAATCCTTTAGGAGCAATGGTTGGCGCATTGATATTTGGGATTGCAGAAGCCCTTGCAATCTATATGCAGTCATCCGGTGGGGGAATACTCCCCAATGAGATGTTGATTGCAATGCCCTATATTTTGACCATTGTACTCACCATCAGTCGTAAAAGATTTAACGTGCCGACAAAACTCGGAGCACCTTATATCAAAGAGCACTAGTCTCTATTGCTCAAGTTCTCTCCAGTACATTACGCCCTGTTTGACAGCCGGTGTTTTAAGCGAGTGGACGGCCCCGGTGGACGAGGCAAAATAGTTTATCTCGACACGGTGGTTCAACCTCAGAATGATTGGCGGCTGAAGATGACCCGGCATTTCGATGCCCGCAGGCGGGAGCCTGACCGGATTGCCGTCCGTGTCATATTTGGTAAAAACGATGTCTGCCGGGTCAATGACACCATCTTCGTTGATATCGAATGTGGCCAAAGCCGGACCGCTTCCAGTAAATGCATTCAGCTCCATTAAAAAAGAATTGCTTTCATCGCTGCAGGGATCCGGATCGGGCCTGAAACAGATTACCGCTAGTCTGCCATCTCGCAGCTGCACGTCGTTGACGATTCTCTCGCCGTCAAGAGGCAGATCATAGTACCATCCCGCATGGCTGGTGCCGATATTCGACAGGTCCGGGAGATTGGGGCCGCCTTTCGGATCGTCGTCATAAATTGTCTTCCATACCGGTTGATCGGTACTCATGACTCTCAAATCGAGCTGGACAGATTCATCGCTTTCGCCACCTGCCAAAAAAGTAAAATTATTACTGGTTTGCTTCAAGAGGGTTACATTCGACGGCTGGTTGGAAAGCTGATCCCTGGTAAACGTTCCCAAGTATTCGCGATTGTCATCGTTGCTGTAGTCACCCCATTCCCCGGGATAATGCGCGCGATCACCGTAATCCCAAATACCATAAACGGATTGTGTCCTGCGATTGGTAAGATCGCTGTTTCCCAGGAATTGGCCGGTGCCGAACAAAACCATTAATCCATGGCCGTTGGGATGCAGCATCACTTCCGGCTTGGTGGTGATCGGCTGAACGGTGCCGTCAGGACCTTGGGCCTTAAAGACGGGCTGATCATAGGCGCCGTCATTATAGCCCACTTTCCATTCGACCGCGTTAGGGCCGGTAAGGTCAAATTTCCACATATTGCCCTTAAGATCTCCCGCGTATACAAAATCCACTTTTTCATCGGCATTGACATCTACGGCAATCGGACTGGAGAGCCCATTGCCCGAGTCGATTGTGGGATTATCAGCCACCATCTTTTTAATGATGTCACCCGTCTTTGGATTGAGTAAATAAAGAGCGGCATTGCCATTGGCACTGTCATAGCCGTTGCCAAAAATAACAACCCAGGTTTCATCGTCAGTTAGGCTGTTGGTCCTTACCACCAGCGGCCTGCTGAACGAAAAACCGATATCGTCTATATCGTCCTGACTGACAGCATTTGGGAACTCCCACAAAACTTTCTCAGCCGACATGGATCCGGGATCCGATATGTCCAACGCAAAATAGCCCTTGCCCCCTTTTCCCAAACCACCGACCAATATCGTCTCAAAATCATCTCCTCCCAGTAACCCATTACCTTTGGCCACTGTCGGTGTGAGGTCCACATAGTATTTATGGCGGTAGCCGGGATCTGCAAGCGCTAAAAGATTTTCAATCACAACGTTCGGGATATAGGCAAAAATTTCATCCCCTTTTATTTCCCCGTCTTGATTGGATTGTATTTCAAAGGCGTGCAGCATTCCGTCATTGGCACCCACATATAAAACATCTTCTTCAAGCACTGGAGACGAATGAACGATATCTCCCAGTTTTGATGAACGCAACCGATAGCCGTCAATCGCATTACCTTTGATATACTCAACCAGATCACTATATTCTGCTCCTAGTCCTGTCTTTTGTGCATCTGTCAGTTGATTTTCGTCAAAATCAATGCCAAAGCTGCCGTTATAGGTGAGTATGTTCCGTTGATTCCAGGGCGTGAGATTCAAACTTTCAGCGGCTGACCATACGGGGATGTCACCGAGAAATTCACCTGTGATTGAATCAATACGATAGGCCCTGACATCACCGCTCCAGTCATCGGTTGTGTAACCTGCCTGAAACATGAGGATGTCATCATCGCCTTCAACTTGCCGCGGCTTTTTGTTCATCGTAATCGAAGAACAAGAGCCTGTTCGATCCAATACATTGCTTGTGAGATCAGTCAAACTTTTGGCCATTTCGCGGGGATCATCCGTTGTCAATAACCTGCCTCTTCCATTGGCAGTTGCGTGAAACAGATCATCGATCGTTTCTTTCGTTTTGGCCTCAAAATTTTCAGGCCAGTTCGGGTAGTTGCCATAGGTAGGATTTTTCGTTTCTATTTTTTTAAGGTAATGCAAACTGGCCGGATCAGCTTCATAATCATCAGGCTTCAAATTGCCGGTTACGCCAAAGGCCATTGCGTAAGTAACCATGTGTTGGTGCGGTGCCTTATCCAGGGATCGTTTATACACCAATTCCGGATTATAAACCCGGTCCGGAAGACCTCCTCCCGCTGGCGTATCCTCCGAATCCGGTGAGAGATCATTCTCATAATAATACATGGCGACATCGGCCAGAGTTTCGGACAGGCCATCTGCATAACAATTCCCATCGTAAAGGCTTTTATTGTCGCCGTCGGCATTGCCGACGTTGAGATTTTTGATGGTATTGCCGTAATAGCCGTCAGTCACGACGATGGCAATACTTTGCTGACAGGCACCACCTTCAGCTTCCGGAAAGTATGGCGGGGCGTTCCCTGCTACGCTTTGGCCACTGAAATGAGTCAGATGATTTGAATTGCTGCGATAGTAGTTGCCGATATCCTGAAGGCCTTCTCGCAACGGTGTTTCCCCTCCGACATCACAGTTGTATAATTCATGAAGAAGGGTCGTGGTTTCGTCGTAGTATATACCTTCCTTCCACACGCCAACGGGTTTGAGCGGCACAATGGCCGTGCCGTTTATGCTCAGGATCCCCACCCTGACGCCTTTGAGATTCTTGATCACCTCAGCGACAGCTGCTTTGGTCCGGTATCCCCTGCGTCGGTGGTAGGTAAACCAGTTGGCAAAGTTTTGACGGGCCTGACGATATCCATCTACCCGTATTTCTTCGGGCGGTGCGGCCACCAATCTTACCTTGCTGATAATTTCCGCCATGCCGCTGCCTTCGACTTGTGTGACCGCATAGTACTTTGTTCTCTTATCATTGCCATCCAACACAACAAGGTAGACGTCGCCGCTGTCTGTTTTTTGAAAATAGTGAGCGTGTTTAACTTGCAGGATGTCGTCGGGTAAGGCATCTATTTCAAGGTTGACAGAAAAGGATTCTCCGTCGAGATCAATGGCACCCGCAATTTTCTTTAACGGATGGCGTTTCGGAAATTCCTGGTCGGCAGACGGGAAGCTCCGGCCGCCGTAACCTGGCCATGGAGTATAGGTCACCTGCGGATTGTAGTAGATGACGTTATATTCATGAAACTGGGATTTCCAGAATTTCCTTCCGGCTGATCCCATGTATCGTATTGCATCCTCAGCGGCATGATGATCGTCGTCATCAAAAACATAGCCGTACCCATCCTTCTCATCTTCTTCAGGATTGGGAAAGCGCCCCTCGTAATAGTCAGTTGTCAGAACCTCGAACGTCATGCTACTGGAATCGTCCAGTAATAACATGATATTGGCGGGTGCGGGCTTGATTACCGCCATCATGGGTTCGTCGGCGATGTCTATTGCCCCATGAACAGGAGTTTTTGAAAAAAAAACCGCTATCAAAATTGTATTAAGAAACACCCCTATCATTTTGAGGCAATAGTGTTGCAAGAAACCAGCAACGGGATAATTGTGTTGTCGTAGATGTTGCATCTATTGTCTCCTGCGAAACTTGCTAGTAGACTTTAGCATAGCCTATTTTTAGCATGACAAAACCCTTGTTTTTAGAGCGACCGTAAATTGAAAATGAATGTTTGGCGGGTTTGTTCATGTCCAACGAATTGCCTGAAAGAACGCCGTGGTGTACGACGAGATAATCAGTAGCTTGCGGATCAATAATGGATGCCTGGGGGGTGACACCCTTCATTTTTTTACGATCCTCCCAAATTGTGAATACCGTGTCATCGTTGACAAGGTTCTCATCCAGACTCATCCATGGAGGAGGATTTTCCAGCGGGGTTGCGCTACCTTCCAATAAATCAACAACCTCTAAAATGGCACCTTCAGCATTGTAAAAAGAGCGCTGATAGACATATTCATTAGCGGCAATACGGATTTCCGTGTTGGCTGTCTTCGAGGCGGCAACACTGATAATTGTCAGCAATGCCAGAAGCATAATAGATACCATAATCATCAAGGCACCCCGGTCATTTTTCAGAATAGATGTGGTTTTCATCATGGTCTGATTATCCTTTATATTTAGTTAGCCAGATTGCGGCAAATGACCCGGGTGGAATAGGTACGGCTTATGAATTTATTATTTCCGGCCGGTTCCCGAACCATTAAGGAAATTTCTACCGACTGAATATCTTCGAGGATACTTGTTTCTTTATCTTCGCTGTCAACGTATTTAAATGTCAGATTTTCCACATGATTGATCAAGGATTTGTTAGACCTGGAGTTGCCATCTTTTTGTCTTATCAGCTGGTGATTGCGGTTTAACAGATAGGCAATATCCTCATCTTGATCTGACTCTATTGTTCCACTGCCATTTGCGTCATGCTGAAAACGGATTTTATCCACAGATGCCTCCAGGATTCCGATCTGGTTTATTCTAAGCGGATTTAAACCCGCCATGCGGATATCACGCGTCATAATGTTGATGCCGGCTCGTGTTACCTGCTGAACGCCTGCTGTAACATTCTGGGTGGTATAGGATCGATTCAGGGATATCAGCAGGCTAACCATGGCCGCCATTACCGTCATCATCATGGCAAGGGCCAATACAAGTTCTGCTACGGTAAAGCCATCGGCTTCGGAGGGAAGATAAAAAATATTTTTGGTCGGCCTGATGTGTTGACTGAATTTGATGGTCATGCTCCGTTTCCACGAGTAAGTGTTCTTAGAACCACTTCACGGTTTTGGCCCTTCCGGTTCCAACTCACTGTCACTTGAATGATTTTGGTTGTCTCGGAAAAAGACTTACTGACGTTACATGAACGCTTAAAGGTATTACCCAGATGTTCGGCTTCAAGATCTTCAGAGCACTGGGTTTGCATGTATTGGATGGGTAAAGTTTTCAAATATTCAATTTTTTCTTGTGCCAGCATGGTTGCCGTTGTAAGTAGGTTGCCTGTTGTATTGTTGCGTGTCGTCGATAGGACCATGCGCCCAACCACAACGAATCCAATTGCAAAAATGGCCATGGCGATGAGAACCTCAATCATCGTGCGACCCTTATTGTTTTTTGATAACAGATGTAATCTACAGTTTGGTGTCATATGCATGAGTTGTGATTATTCAGTTCTTATGCGCCCGGTACTACTCACAATGATTTTTTTTACCATCCCATTCGAGTTAACCAAGTAAACTGTTCCGGAAGCGGAAGTCCCACGGCCTCTAAAGCGAGTCTTTTTGCCACCTTTGCCGGTATCGGCAAAGGTCGTTGCAGAGAGATCGATTCGAATTCCGGTAGCAAGCGTTTTTTTTCTAAAAATTTCCTCGCCGGCATCATACACGCCGAAGGTTGCGCCGGTATCTCTAAATACGACATAACTGTTTGCGGTAAAATTCACAGCAACCGGTCTGTTCTCCTGTATGGCTTTAAATTTTGCCAGCTCCAGGCCTCCTTTGAGATTAACTACGGCGCCATTCAGTTTGGCCCTGTTGAGCCAATTTATCAAATTTGGGGCGGCAAGGGTTGAAATGCAGGCCATTAATGAAATCACGGTCAACGCTTCGATGAGGGTAAATCCATTGACGTTGCGCACCGAATCATACCTCCACTTGTCTTTTCTAGAATCTCTTTTGCCTACCGAAAATAGTTAAGTGTCCCGGTCCAGCTTCCGTCCCGTAGGGAGGATCGGGAGTTGAATGTTAGAATTAAAATCGGGGTTACCTGTTCTTCGAGCAAACTCGGTTTTTTCAACGAGTAAAATGATAACCCCATAGCAAAATAGATACCAAGGATAAAAAGTTTTATTTTTATTAATTAAATAAGAAATATATAGACAGACCCGTCGTTTGGATGGTCTTTAAAAAAATAGGTTGCGGTATGTTTTATGTATTTAAAGTGAGGGATTTATGAATAAAAAGTAAGAGGAGGGTTTATACGACAATAAAATTCCAAATCTCAAGCACCAAAATACAAATAAATCCCAAATTTCAATATTTAATGACCAAAAAATTCACTTCAATAGTATCGCATCGCTTTGCAATCCCGGATCTGTCGGTGATGATGCAGTGGGCACGACTGTAGACGGATTATTTATTTGGAATTTTTTTGAAATTTGGTTTTTGGTGCTTGGAAGCTTCATGATATTCGCAAATCAGGTAATATTTATAAAATTAGTCGACTCACTATTCAAATAACGGACGCTGGTTGTGACGGCAGCTCCTTGTCTACCGGATGTTTTTATGGTAATCAGTGCATTCGTCGGAGGATAGATGTTTTCAGGTATTCAGGAAATATTGTTGTTGGTGATCATAATTCTGGGAATCTTGTTTTTACCCAGAATTCTCAACAGAGGAGCGGAACCGAGACAGGCTGAGACCAGGCCGGCAATTGTGATCTCCGGAAAAATACGATTGGCCGTCGCGGCTTCTGTAATATGGCCGGCGGTGGTGGCAGCTTTTCTGCAACCATGGAAACAGGATTTTTCCCGTTACCTCTATCTCGGCATCGGCCCGGTCGCGCTGATCTGGATAATCTACTGGGTGTACACCGGGTTTCAGAAAAAATGACGGGTTACCCGATACAGGATGCCGGATATATCTGAAAGCTTAATGTTGATATGACCACAAAAAGCTCAAAAATAAAATTTCAGCGATTCAATTCCACCTACCGCATTTCAAATTCACACTTCCTATCCGTTTCCCTTCAAACCGATCTCTTCTGCAACTTCGCGCATACCGGCGATCGTATCCGTAATCAGTTCCGGGATCTCCATCCCTAGCATCGACGCCCCATTTTCGATAATGGACCGATCCACACCCGCAGCAAATCGCTTGTCCTTCCATTTTTTTTTAACCGATTTGGTTTTAACATCCATCACGCTTTTAGAAGGACGCACCAGGGCCGTTGTCACCACCAGTCCGGTTAATTCATCGATGGCATAAAGCACTTTTTCCAAATCGGTTTCAGGTTTGACATCGGTACAAATCCCCCAGCCGTGGCTGATCACCGCCCGTATGTATTCTTCGGGCCAATTGTTTTGGCGCAATATTTCTTCCGTTTTTTTGCAGTGTTGATCGGGGTATTGTTCATAATCCAGATCGTGAATCAGGCCAATAATCCCCCACTTTTCTTCGTCCTCGTTGCGTTTACGGGCGAAGTATCGCATCACCCCCTCGACAGCCAGGGCATGTTTTCTTAAACTTTCGGTTTTGTTGTATGTTTTTAGAAGCATCAGGGCCTCCTCACGGGTCGGAATTTTTTCGCTCATTTGATTGCCTCCGGTATAAAAATACGATAAATGCGTTTGGTTAAACGAAATCAGCGATCACCAGCAGACCTGGCTCCGGTCCTTTGAGGGGCCATATTTTCATACCCCCAACTCTGCTGGTAACCGCTGATTTGACTGTAAATAATTAAAAAAATTGTAGAATAGTATGGTATCAACCTGTCCTTGTCAAGAAAAGATCAGGTTGAAATTTATTTTTTCTTGATCCATTCGGCTGGGCCGGATATGGTGATATACCACCAAGGCTAAGTGGTTCGACGTACTTGAAGATGATGGGACGTTAATTGTCATCAAGATCATCGATGATTAGTATTTTAATATAATTTGCCGGCGGATGCCGGCTTCCGCATTTTCGATACTCAAAATATAAAAAAGTCTTCAAACGCATCTAAAAAAGGAGGAAAAATGGGGCGCAAAGGTCAAGGGATTGAAGAGTTAAGCAAATTTGCCATGGAGTTTATTAAAAAGGCGGGGAAAAAAGCCCTGCCGTTTTATGGAAAGGGCCGAACCCGGGTTAAATTTGACCAGGGGATGGTTACCGAGGCTGACCTTCGCATAGCAGACTATTTCCAGGAAAAATTAAATGAGCGGTTCCCGGATCACCATCTATTTAAATATGACGAACTTAACGAGAATTATTCCCATGAAGGAAAACGGTTTCTGTGGATCTTTGATCCCATCGAGGGGGTGGCAAATTACCAGGCCGGGATTCCCATATGGGGGATGTCCATGGCCTTGTTGGATAATTTCTGGCCGATTTTGGGTGTGTTTTTTATGCCGGCCACCGGCGACATATTTCATGCCAGAGCCGGGCAGGATGCTTTTTGGGGAAAAAAGAAAATAAAAATATCAGAATCAACGACCATCAATGATGAGAGTGTACTATTTACTTTTTCCCGCTTTCACCAGCATTATCGATCGACGTTTCCGGGTAAAATACGAAATCTGGGCTGTGCGTCGGCCCACATCTGCTATGTGGCCACGGGACGCGCCGATGCGGCGGTTGTCGCAAATGAGTCCTTTCAGGGATTGGCGGCCGCCCGTGTAATCCTAGAAGCCGCCGGGGGGAAAGTGTGTAATTTTGACGGCTGCAATTTTCATCTGAATGAATACCTGGACGGACAGAAGATCGACGATCACCTTTTGGTTGCGGCGCCCGACAGTTTCGTCCAGGTTCGGGATTGCCTCAAACCGGGCCCGTGATTTATAATGATCCCATTTTTATTCCGTTAAAATTCAAAATGTAAGGCGGATTATCGCTAAAAAATGACAGATCAGGACCTTGAAATAATACTACCCGATGACGAGACCATTCTGGTTTGCCCCCAATGCTATACGAATAATCCGGAGGGATCCAATTTTTGTCTAAATTGCGGTATTTCGCTGCGAACCTCTTCCGCTGAGCGAAAAAAATGGATGTGGCTGCTTGTTTCTGTTGTATTATTCATCGCCGCCATGGTCTATTTTCATCAACGTATGTTTAACCTGCGGCAGTCTAAAGTGGACCCTCAGCTCGCTTCCTCGGAGGCTCAAGCCCCCCCAAAGGAAATGATAAAGGCCGAAACGCCTCCGGAGGAACCTCCGCCTCCCAAGAATGAAGAGGTCTCAGCGGCTTTTGCCCCTTTAAAAATTCCGCTGGGCCTGGTTGTCATCAAAGATATCACCGGTAAGGTTATCAATGAAATTCAGGTACCGGTGGTGGGCGGCGGTTGGATCGCCTTGCCGAAAGAAATATGTCTGGGCGGCGCTGAATGGATTCTCAAAATGGGTACAGACACCGAGGTGAGTATTGTTGGCGGGATCTACAACGACAACGACAAAATCGGACTCTGGCGGATTTTAGAGGACTTGACCATTGAAGGACCGGAGCTCTTTTCATGGCTGGCAACAGAGCCATTGACCTGGCTCTCCATATCATCAGATAATTCTCCTGAGCCGGTGGCCCTTGAAGATCTCAGGGAACAGGGGAATTTTATTGAAGGCCTGCTGCCGGAAGATTTTACGGAGGCTGGAGTTTTATTTCAGGAGGATCGCGCCGTGGGCTGGACTTTTGGTGATTTGGTTACCGGTGCTTTTGTCTGGCAGGGTGATGAAGGCAAATATCTGAGACCGGAGATTCGGGTAGATGATTTTTACCGGTATACCTTTGCCAACAGCAGAGAAGAAGAGTTCACAAGGGCCCTGGCAATGGGAGCCGACTACACCTCGATTGAACGGTTGGAGGCCTTTGCCAGCGGGTTTAAATTTGAGCCCAAACTTTCGGCCAAAGAAACACCGGCACATTTACGAAAGGCAACCGTCGTCAAAAAAATGCGGGAATTGATTGCTGATGCATTAACTGCCGGTGCTGCCAGAGCAGTCGCCAGCATCTTTGACGTGCAGATGCTTATTGAGGCTGATGATAATGGGCTGTTGATGGACATCGGCCGGGCCACCGCCCAAGGGTATGGTATAGAAGACGCCGTAAATCTCACCGAAAGTGTGATGGCCGGCTTGCCACCGCTGGCTGAGGAGGAGGATGATCAACTGGAAAAATTTTTTTCCGACCTTTATCAAAACTGGATCTCCGTTTTGTTCAAAAATGGTAATTTACAGGGGGCCTGGCGAGCCTATCGACTTGGCAGCCAGGAACTGCCGGATGATGCAGACATTCATTTAATGGGAGTTGAACTAGCACTGGCGGAAAACGATTGGGCTCAGGCTGAAGAGCTCCTGTTCATGAGAGAATATCCGTCTGCCTTGAATGATAAAGTCCGGAATCTTCAAACTCAAATTTCAGAATTAAAAGCCCAGCAAGGCAAAATTGTCATTAATTTTACCCCCGGTACCCGGCAAATAAAACTCACGGCCGTCTTAAATAGCAACACATATCAGTCATTTATTGTTGACACCGGGGCATCCCTGATAACAATCCCTCAGTCAACTGCCGAGGCGCTCGGCTTGGAGGTGGGCGCAAGCAATCCCTTGCGAAAGGTCTATACAGCAGGCGGCGTCAAGTATGCACCGGAAGTGATGCTCTCTTCCATCACCGTGGAGGGCTGGGAGGAGAACAGCTTAAAAGCGCTGGTTTTGGATCTGCCGAATCAAACTGAGTGGGGATTGCTCGGAATGAATTACCTGCGCCGGTTTCGTATGGATATCAATACGGACAACGGGGTACTTTTACTCGAGCCGCGTTAAACGCATCGTCGTGCCTATCGACAACTTGATACTGGTGTTTTTTGCCATCGACGTTTTTCCCACTAAATCCTCAACAATTTTTCCTTTTTCAATGAGCGCCGCTATATCACGCCAGGCATTCACCAAAGAAACAAAAACTAAAGTTTAACCGATATTTGGCCGAATCAATAATTCGAATAACCGCCCTTCGAAGCATTGTCCTAAGAGCCCTTTTCTGCAAAGGGCTCTGGAATATTCGTTTGAAGAGGCGATGGGTGATAAAGGGGATTGGTTTGGCTAAAATTGATGTATTACTCGATGTGATGGTTCAGCATAAAGCCTCTGATTTGCATATTTCGGCAGGAACGCCACCCATGTTGCGTATAGACGGTAAGTTACAACGAACCAAGTATCATGATCTCTCACCAAAAGAGGTTGAAATCCTTCTGCTTGAATTGATGGATGATGAGCAATTGAAACTTCTCAAAGATAAGATGGACATTGATTTTGCGTATGAAATTGAGGGGGTGGCTCGGTTCAGAGCCAATGTTTTCTTGGAAAGAAATGGATATGGTGGTGCCTTCCGGCTCATTCCGACTAAAATCAACACCATCAGAGAACTGGCGCTGCCGGAATCCGTTCAAACCCTTGCCGGCGTCCCCAACGGGCTGGTATTGGTAACGGGACCCACGGGATCCGGTAAATCAACCACGTTGGCGGCAATGATCAATCTTATGAACAAAGAAAAAAACTATCATATCATCACACTTGAAGACCCTATTGAATTTATACATTCGAAAGGAAAGTGCCTTATCCATCAAAGACAACTCGGATTTCATGTGAAAACTTTTGCTTCCGGATTGCGTGCCGCGTTGAGGGAGGACCCGGATGTTATTCTTGTTGGGGAGATGAGGGATTTCGAGACCATACAACTCGGGTTAACGGCAGCAGAGACCGGCTTGCTTGTGTTGGGGACACTTCATACCTGTAGTGCGGCCCAGACCATCGACCGTATCATCGATGTATTTCCTACTGCACAGCAGCCCCAAATCAGGACCATGCTTTCCGAGTCACTGCGCGGCGTGATTGCTCAGCTGCTGTTGCGAAAAGCCGACGGAAAGGGAAGAGTTGCCGCAGTTGAAGTCATGATCTCAAATCAAGCCATCAAGAATCTCATCCGGGAAGAAAAGACGTACCAGATCCTTTCGGTGATGCAGACCGGAAAATCCCAGGGCATGCAGACCATGGAAAATCACATGAGATACTTGGTTGAATCTGAAATGGTAACGGAAGATGAAGTGGCGGCTTACCTGAAAGAAGCAGAATAATTGTAGCGAAGACTTCCTTAAATCGTTAGGTGATCAAGTGGTTAAGCAGTAAAAATGCTAACAGCCACCCTTTTCCTGTTCAAAACTTTAATTGAATTAGTACTGCGTACATCATGCAAGAAAGCTCAAAACTTAAAGACTACCTGATAAATAATGGGCGTTTAACAGAGGAGGAATTTCTGCAAGCAGAGGACTATGCACTCACCCGTAAAATATCACTTGAGCAGTCTCTTATTTTCTTGGATCTGCTAAACCACTCAGCATTGGGAAGCGCACTGGCAGAGCTTTCTAACATGGTTTATCATCCGCTTCTTGATTCTGCCCCTCCGGACGCTGCCAAGTCACATGTTCCTGCCAAGTTTGCCGACCAGTGGAATATATTTCCGATCAGCTATGATTCGAAAAATAATCTTTTGACCCTGGCCTGCACAGAACCTGACAATCAGGTTCTTATCCGTCAGCTAAAAACAGTATTTCCGCCGGCGTTGCAACTTGATTTCACAATAGCGACCGGCGATGAGATCAAGAAGGCCATCGATGTCCATTATAAGGGCAAGACATACAAAGATAACACAGAGCTGGATTTACCCCAGGATTTTAAAATCCTGATACCCGCTAAAGATTCACAAAAAACGGTTTTTCTTGAAGAAACGGTGACAAATGAAAAAAAGCTTGTCCTGGTCGAACCCGAGGTTACACGGGCAAATGCGCTCAAAACCATCCTCAAGGGAGAAGGATTCCCTAACGTCCAATGGGTTACATCCCCTGAGGAACTCCCCAAAATTCTGAAAGATCACTCCTTTGACCGTCTTTTAGTCAATGGACGCAGCTATCCGGCTATGGGGTCCTGGCGGAAGGCCATACCCGAGTCAATTGAACTTCCCCAAGTGTCCTATTACAACCCGGCAATGCTGGTGGCAGGGCAGGATTATCCCTATCAAGCAATGAGTGAATCACTGATCAATTTGGCTGCTGTTTTTGTTCGAAAGCACCTCGAAAATGAACCACATCGTATTCAGGAAATATTAACCCGGGTGAGATATTGTAAACTGCTGGCACTGAAGCTCGATCTATTCCAGACGCAGATAGACGGTGTCGTATTGGCGGCATGGTTTTCTACTTTTGAAAAGGACCGTGACCTCCTAATGCAAATTGCAACACCCTTCAAACTTGAAGAAATTTTCGGCCCGCATCATATCAAGAATAAGGCGGTTCGGGTGGAGGCAGCTATTCTCAAACTGGTAACGTATTACCAGGCCCTTAAAAGAAAAGACCCTCGACTCATTGAAGACTTGGACCGGCTGCGTCGCATCCTACTCAAAAACCTGCCCTCATCAGGATTCGAAACGTACTTAGAAGTATTCCTAAACCTTATTAAAAATGAAGCGTTCCTCAAAGATATTGATAGGCCTGCAGGCCGCATTCTTATGGTAGACAATTCTCAATCAGCGACATCCCCGCCTGCCATTCGGTTAAACAATGATGGATTTGAGGTGGATGTTGTACCCGATATCGGGAAAGCCTTAAAACGAATAGCTGAGCATAAATATGACCTCATCATCTCTGAAATAAAATTAGCGGACATGGACGGATTGAAATTTTGTCGTATGTTAAGATCAAATCAATCGACTGCCAGTATCCCATTTTTTTTCTTCACAGAAGAAGAAAACGACAGACTTCCTATAGAATGCCTTGAATCAGGTGCAGATGATGTCATAAAAAAATCAGGTGAATTAGAAGTTCTCTCTTTAAAAATTCAAAGGGCAATTTTGAAGACAAATCCACAGGAGACAAATGGCGGCGTAAGCGGATCTCTTCAAGAGATGAGTGCCATTGATTTTATCCAAAGTCTCTCCGCCGGCGAAAAGAGTGTAAAAATAACCCTGGAAAACGAAACTGAGAGCGGACATATTTATATTGAAAAGGGAAACATCATCCATGCTCACACGGGCGATCTTGAGGGTGAAAGCGCCTTTTACAAAATTGCCGTGTGGGAGAAGGGAAGATTTCAAATTGTTCCCTGTTCGGCATTCCCAGCTCAGACGATCCAAGGTCAAACCATGTCCCTTCTGCTGGAAGCAGCGCGTCTTGCAGATGAGGCCATGGCAGAAGAAAATGATTAGGCACTTAAAAATTTTTTTGTGTAATGATACAGATAATCTGTTCGGTTGGCGTTTGTCCTGGTAGTGTAGGAGAAAAAATGAGTCTCAAATTAAAGACCCAAAAAAGACAGGCGGAAATCATGTTCTCTGATGGTCATTCCATCGGTGGCCACTTTTTCATTTCACCTTCTCCTAAGGGTCCTGCTGGAAGCGAAAACGTAATTGAAATCCTCAATGATGATAGGTCCTATATTCCTTTTGAAATAGCTGAAGGTGAAATTTCGCTGCTACAAAAGGGCTCCATCATCATGGTCAGGATGGCCATCAGTGAAATGCCAAAAGACCTGCCCTACCTGAGCCGGACTTCGACCAAAATCTTTTTATTATCCGGGGACATCCTTGAAGGAAACGTTTTCATTGATCTTCCAAAGACCCGCACACGGCTATCCGATTTTCTTAATTTCAGCAAAAGGTTTTTTTTTATCGACGTCAATGAGCAGGATATTTTGGTAAATGCAACGTTTATAAAAATGGTCACGCCCGGCGTGTGAATGATGTATTGTTTAGCTCATTGGAATCGACATCTTCCCTTGTTTCTAATCCGTCGAAAAAACCTCGTCAAACATGCGACCGGAAGGCGTAAAATCCACCTCTTTGACAAATGCGGCTGATTCTTTCGCACCGGCTTCGCGATCCATGGCAGCATCTTCCCATTCCACTGACAGCGGGCCGGCGTATTTGATTTCGTTCAGCGCCCGTATGATTTCTTCAAAATCAACCCGACCTCTACCAAGAGACCGAAAATCCCAGCCACGTCCCGGCTGACCGAAATTTAAATAACTGCTGAGGATTCCCGAGGTTCCATCCAACGTCACCGCTGTGTCTTTCATATGAACATGATAGATCCTGTCTGAAAAGGTTCTGATGAATTTAGCCGGATCAACGCCCTGCCACTCCAGGTGACTCGGATCAAAATTGAAACCAAAGGCTTCTCGACGACCGATAGCCTCCAGAGTTCGTTCCGCCGAGATACTGTCAAAGGCGATTTCAGTGGGATGGACTTCCAGTGCAAATTTGACACCGTTTTCGTCAAACACGTCCAGGATGGGATGCCACATATCGGCAAAATATCTAAAACCGTCCTCGATCTGCTCCACGCTCACCGGTGGGAAGGAATAAACCAGATGCCAAATGGATGATCCGGTAAATCCGTTGACGACATTTAACCCCATATTTTTGGCGGCAATCGCGCTTTGTTTCATGCTCTTTACTGCCCAGTTCCTTTTTTTCTCAGGATCGCCGGCACAATCTTTGGGCGCAAATCCGTCGGATCTGGCGTCATTATTTAAGTCACAGACCAACTGGCCTGCCAGGTGATTGGAGATGGCATATACACTTAAAGAGTTTTCTTTGAGAATACTTTTTTGTTGCTCACAGTATTCCGGGTCCGTCGCACCTCTGGCCGCATCAAAATGATCGCCCCAGCAGGCCAGTTCTAAACCGTCATAGCCCCATCCACTGGCTTTTTTAGCCAGCTCTGTCAGGGGTAAATCAGCCCATTGCCCGGTAAATAAGGTCACTGGTCTTGCCATGATTCTTCCTCCTTACAACTATTATTACCAAGGTTAAGCAGTTCAGGGTTCAACGTTGACAGTCCCGTAAAAAGTCCATCTGCCGTCATGCCGGACTTGATCCGGTATCCAGAACCCCTTGAATTTACTGGATTCCGGCTTTCGCCGGAATGACGTTAAATCGGAAAAACCGACTTTTTGCGAGTTTATCAACGTTCAGGGATGAAAAACTCTCAAACAGCTCCTATCAAAGAGATTGAGCCGTCAGCTGTTAATAGCACCTTTTCACCCAATGGGTGAAGTCGGCCATCCCAGATCTTGATCAATATATAATGCAGTTTCAAAAAGTTGTAACCTTTGAGCCTTGAACCCTGAACCTGGAACCGATCAGTTTAGGTATTACATATAGACTTTCATCGGATACCACTTTTGATCGCTCCGGCCACTTTCGACAGCGGATTCAATAAATGCCAGACCTCTGGCGCCGTCAATCACTGTCGGGAAATCCAATACCAGTTCATCCGGCTCCTGGCCGAGAATTTTAGCACGCATTGCATCGGTCGCGTTGACATAGATATTGGCAAATGCCTCAATAAAGGCTTCCGGATGCCCCGGTGGAAGGCGGGTTGCTCGCTGGGCGGCATCGCACAAATAAGCGTTCCCTCGGCGGTAGAGCTGAGCGGGCCCTTGGTTGGTTCTGAACCACAGATAGTTCGGCTCTTCCTGATGCCACTCCAGAGAACCCTCGGTGCCGTAAACTCGAATCCTCAAATTGTTTTCTTCGCCGGCCGAAAATTGAGACGCATGCAATATTCCACTGGCCTCTTTTTCAAAGTGAAGCAATATATTACCGTCATTGTCCAGAGGGCGATCCAGGATACTCTTTAAATCGGCACACATTTCTATTATTTCAAGACCGGTGATATAGTGCGCCAGATTCTCACAATGGGACCCGATGTCACCCATACAGTTGGAAATCCCCGAGCGTTTGGGATCGGTGCGCCAGGAAGCCTGCTTCTGTCCACCTTCTTCAATAGACTTCAAGAGCCAGCTCTGGGGATATTCGACCACGATTTTCAAAATATCGCCAAGTTCACCGGTGCGAACCATATGGCGGGCCTGCTTGACCATCGGATAACCGGTGTAATTGTGAGACAGGGCAAAGACGATGCCGGAATTCTTGACAATATCAACCAGGTCTTTTGCTTCCTGCAAGGAGTAAGTCATGGGTTTGTCACAGATGACGT
>JASFFJ010000028.1:0-22500 GCA_050124355.1 Desulfobacterales bacterium
CCGAAGGTTGTTGTAGCGAAGCGGAAATCCCGTCCAGCGGGGCTGCAATGAAATAGACATTATTCCTATAGACCGATATCCCGTCAGCTCTGCTGCGGGTAGCATTCATTCGAAGAAATTTATTGTCTACCAAGGCTAAAAGTTCAGGGTTGAAAATCTCCCAACCCAATCCTATCGAAGGGATTCAGCCTCCATGTGTTCATAACGCCTTTTCACCCATTGGGTGACGCCAGGCATTCCGGATCTTGATCAATATGTTCTGCCATTTCAAAAAGTTTAACCCTTGAACCGTGAACCCTGAACCTGGAAACGATCAGTTTAGGGTCTACACATGTTCGATGTCGGTGTGCTCCGAAATTTCTGAATTGGTCGTGCATAAATCCGCTATGGAAAGCTTGTGAACATCATCGTTTCCGGTGAGACGCGCAAAGTCTTTTAACTCGTTGTTGGTGACCCTTAAAAAATTCTCCAAACGTTTTGCCGCCGTATCGACGTTCAAGTGTTTTCGAAGAGCGGGATCATGGGTGGTAATGCCCATGGGGCATTTGCCGGTGTTGCAGATTCGATACTGGCGGCACCCGATTGAAATCAAGGCCGTGGTACCGATCGCCACGGCAGTTGCTCCGAGGGCGAGTGCTTTTGCAAAATCCGGCGAGATTCGAAGCCCGCCGGTTGCAATCAAAGAGATGTCAGATGCACTGTGAGAATCTAAATATCTCCGGGCCCGATACGTGGCAAATATGGTCGGTATGGAGGCCGCCGATTTGACGAATTTGGGTGCGGCGCCAGTGGCCCCGGCTCTTCCATCGATGGTAATAAAATCCGGCTGGGCATATATCGCTACCTCAAGATCCGCTTCGATGTTGCCGGCCGCAAATTTGATCCCAATCGGTTTTCCTCCCGAAACATCTCTGAGCCAGGCCACTTTGTTTTTCAGATCATCTTTATTGAGGATGTCACTGAAATGCGCCGGACTGATAATATCGCTACCCTCTGCAAATCCTCTGATGTCGGCGATTTCTTTGGTGACCTTTTCAGCCGGCAGATGGCCTCCCATCCCCGGTTTGGCTGACTGACCAAATTTAATTTCGATGGCGTCAGCCTGTTTCAGATTTTCTGGGGTAACGCTATATTCATTGGGGACATACTCAAATATATACTTGTGGGAGCTTTCAAAAGATTCCGGCAGAATACCGCCTTCCCCCGAGCACATTGCCGTTTTTACTGCGCCGCTTCCTTTTGCCAAGGCGATTTTGGCCTCTTTGGACAGCGCGCCGAACGACATGTGGGTAATGTAAACCGGGGAGTCGATTTTCATTGGGTGGGCCGCGCGGGGACCGATGACGGTTTTCGCGTTGACCGCTTGATCGGGATTTAACGGCAATTTTGAAAGTTGGGCGCCCTTGATCAGAATATCATCCCAGGAAAATGTCGGCTGTCGCGTGCGCATCGGTTCGATGATCGATTGGCCGGTTTCTGACATGATATGGATGTCGGCCATGTAGGTCTCAAATTCATCGAAAGTTTTCTCCGGTACACTTGCAGTATCGGCGACAACGTCGGCGCTGACTTCGGAAAAATCGCTTGTGACGGCATCACCGGCCATCCGCCAGAGAGATTTTCCGGACTCGCAGACATGACACGTCCAATCGTTCGGGAGCCGATCCCATTCGGTACCCTCTTTGGTCTCATCAAATTCGGTTTCACATATCGAGCATATATAGACTGCCATGGTGCCCCCTTAAAAATCCAGGCTGGCGGGTTCGTAGTATTCTTTCGGGTTTTTGCAGGACGGACATTTTGGCGGCGGCTCGGTCCCTTCGTGGATATATCCGCAGACGCTGCATTTCCACTTGATCGCTTGCTCCCGTTTGAAGACGGTCCCGGCTTCGACCATCTCACTTAGTTTCTTATATCGTGCTCGATGATGTGATTCAATTTTGGCAACCTGTTTGAAGGCGATGGCTGCCGCGGTTTCTCCTTCTTCTTCGGCTTCTTTGGCAAAATCGGGATACATGGTCTCTACTTCATAGTCTTCACCGCCATAAGCCTCTTTCAAGTTGGCAGCCGTATCTCCGATGCCATTCAGCAGCTGGAGATGATCCTTGGCATGCTGTCTTTCGTTCTCTGCAGTTTCTTCAAAGATTTTTGCAATGTAATGATACCCTTCTTGTCTGGCAACTTCGGCAAAAAACGTGTACTTGTTGCGCGCCTGGGACTCTCCTGCAAAAGCAGATTTCAGATTTTCTGTGGTCTTGCTCATTTTTGTCTCCTTTCATTCTGGTTAGGTTAAATGGGTATGGGTGTCAATGACGGTTTTTGTTGAACCGTCTCTGCAGGTATCTTTAGAGAGTCTCGCTTTTGCGATTGATTTGAAATTTTTTGTGAACCTCTTCAGGGACTTCCAAATAATATTTCATCCTATTTGTCAAGCATTTTTATATTGGTCCCTATGATTTAATGAACAAATACTTCAACGGGACCAAAAACATGTAATAAGTGGCCAGGATGGTGCCTCGAAGGGTTCCCGTCACTTTGGATTTGCCAACACGCTTGCGATAATTTATTGGCACACTTTGGACCCGTAAGCCCATGCGGGCGCCTTTGACCACCATCTCCGCCGGCCAGCCATAGGTCATTTGCTCCATTTTCAAATTGAATAAGGTTTGACGTTTGATGGCCCGAAACGATCCGATATCGGTTATATTGACACCATAAAGCCGTTTCAGCAGTGACACGATAAAGCGGTTTCCCAGACGACCGTGAAGCGGCATGGCGCCTTTTTCCAGGGTCCCTTTTATGCGGCTGCCGATTACCAGATCTGCCCGGTCGCCTAATACGGGAGCGGCGACAATTTCAAGCTGACGCGGATCATCGCTGCGATCGCCGTCCAAAAACACCAGAACATCAGCCTCGCCAGCGGCCTTGGCGCCCGCCAGACAGGCAGATCCGTATCCGGACCGGCACTCACGTACCACTCTGGCTCCGGCCAACGTCGCCTCTCTGGCGGTATCATCAGTGGATCCGTTATCGACAACCACGATTTCGTGAATTCGATCAATCGGGACGGCCCGGACCACCTCACCGATGGCCTGCTCCTCATTGAATGCTGGAATGATAACAGATATATTCACCGCAGACCTGGTTATTAATCAAAAAAAGGGACCGTGGACCATTATAGACCGAGGAATTGACCCTAATTAGGATATTCGGTCGGTCTGAGTTAAAAGGTTTTGGGTTCCCGGTTCAGGGTTATCACTTAGCTCAATCTTTAGTCTCTTTTTTCGATCAATCCGGCCGTTTATTATGTCAGCGGATGACCTGATTGCTTTTCTCTGCCCGCTTTTTTCTGCCTTCTGTTCTCTGACTTCTGTAATCTGACATCTGGCTTCTGACTTCTGTTCTCTGACCTCTGGTATCATTCAACCACAAGCCTTGAACCTTTGAAGCGATACTTTAATATCCAGCCTGCTGCCAGGAGTGAAAACAGGGGCAGATATTCGATCAGCAGAATCCAGGTGGGCATAATTCCCTGGGGTGACGTATATTTTAAATAAGACAGGGTTACCGTAGATGTAAAAAATAACCAGGCGGGGTTGGGATAAATTGCCAGAAAGGGTACGATCAAAACAACATACCAGGGGTGAAGCGAAGCTGGCATCAGGACCATCAACAATCCCACTAAGATAAAGGCATATCGCAAAACATCGATGTCTTCTTTTTCTTTAATAAAAACCACCAGCCCGGCGATCGTCAGGGTAATGAGAAATACCAAAGACAGCAGGTAATAGTCCAGACCTGGAATCCATCGCATGAGGAGATTTTTTAGGCCCAAATTAAAGCTCTCATACGGGTTTTTGAGATACACTGGTAAAAATCCTGATATTTTGTCACCGGCATTTAAAAAAGGCAGATAAAGACATATGATGGTTGCCGAAAACGTCGTGATTCCTTTAATTCTAACGCCACGATTTAAGAAGGCTGAAAGCAATAGCGCCGGGTACAGTTTAACCGCGGCCGAGAAGGCCAACATTATTGTTGCCGCTATTTTTTTGTGAATGGTGTATAAATACAGCGCCGCTGTCATTAAAAAAACCGTCAAGCCTTCAAGATGGCCGCTGTAGGCAATTTCAAATATAACCAGCGGGTTCCAGGCATAAATGATGACCCTGGATACGTTAAAATCATAAGCGCGGAGCAAGGCAGTCAGTACCAGCAGTGTAACCACATCAAAAAATACCATGATACCCTTGTAAGCGCTAACGTCGCTGCCCACCAGGGCATAAAATAGCCGAAAAAAAATCTGGGCACCGGCCGGATACAGTGTCGGATAATCTTTGCGGTTGATTTTTGGGTAAATCTGATGTTCCCGCAGGTGTTTCAGCTCATCGGCCTGGGGGGGGTAGCGGTAGGGATTGATCCCGTCTTGTTGGACCCGTCCATCCCAGATATAGCGATACATATCTCTTGAGAGCACTGACGGATCCGATGGAACCAGGCAAAGCCTGAAAACAATTGCAAAACATATGATGACACCGGTCAACTTCCAGGAAGGTTCTGCCCTGGGCATGAATTTTATAACCAGAAATACAGCGATAAAATACAGGACGCTTAAAATCAGGAACATAATGATATAAAGCTGAATGCGATGTAGCCCCGAAAATAAAGGAACAAGATCAAAGATTTTAAAATTAAATCCGTAGACTGCAGCAGATAAGCCTGCCAATCCGACAATAACGGAAAAAATCGCT
This sequence comes from Desulfobacterales bacterium, assembly GCA_050124355.1. Classification (GTDB taxonomy): domain Bacteria; phylum Desulfobacterota; class Desulfobacteria; order Desulfobacterales; family JAFDCJ01; genus JAFDCJ01. Next base: position 4,752 of record JASFFJ010000028.1, read on the forward strand.
CGGGAATCGAAGCTTTGTTTAACTCTATAATCAGGTGGTTTCATAATTGTCCAAACCGCCGGCTAAAATGACTGGCAAGGCTGTACGCTACCACCTCATCAACAGTTTGTAAATGTCCTGAATAATGTGTTACCCTGCAAGTTGAATCGTTTTCAATTTATCGGGAGGGCTGTCTGATTTAAGACAAAAGCATCGGAGGTATATATGTTTGACCTGGAATCATATCTTGATTCTAAACGGAAGTTGATCAATACCCAATTGGATAAAATATTGCAAAATCCCTCGGACTCCAGCCGGTTGATGGAAGCCATCCACTATTCCCTGATGGCAAACGGAAAACGTCTCCGGCCGGTGCTATGCATAGCGGCCGCCGAAGTCGTTGGTGGACAGACAAAGGATGTGTTGAAAGTGGCATGCGCTCTTGAAATGATCCACACCTATTCCTTAATTCATGACGATCTACCGGCCATGGACAACGATGACGTGCGGAGAGGAAAACCGACCTGCCATATCGCATTCGATGAAGCATCTGCCATCCTGGCCGGTGATGCCTTACTGACACTGGCTTTTCAACTTCTTTCAGCAGTAGAAATCAGCAATGACAGCCAGGCAGTGACATGGCTCCGCATTATAAATCGGATTGCTGACGCTGCCGGTTATCGGGGAATGATTGCGGGTCAGATGAAGGATATCGCTTCAGAGACCAAATTACTTACGATCGAAGAACTTGAAGAATTGCACGCTTTAAAGACCGGCGCCCTGATCGAAGCCTCAATATATGCCGGAGCGACGCTGGGGGGAGGGCATCAAGCGCAGATTGAACAACTTGGAATTTATGCCAAAAATATTGGACTGGCCTTCCAGATAAAAGACGACATTTTAAATGTGGAAGGCGATCCGGCACTTCTGGGTAAAGCCGTAGGGACGGATAAAATTCGCCAAAAGAACACCTATCCATATCTTATGGGGTTGGAGACGTCCAGATCTTTTGCCGAAGATCTCGTAATTCGTGCCTTGCAGGCCATTGAGTCTTTTGACAGCAAAGCGGATCCGCTTCGCGCCATTGCAAATTATATTGTTCAAAGAAACCGATGAAAAAAGGATAATTTAAGGCGGCTAACCGTTAATCTTGTCTCGTAGCTTGCGAGAGCAAGTAAATGTCACGACCCTCCTCGGTTCAAGAATCATGTCCTCACCGGTTGAAGGATTTCGTCCTCTGCGCTGTTTTTTCTCTTTCACACAAAATTTTCCAAACCCACTCAGCAGAACGTCATCACCGGATTCCAGAGATCTTTTAATAAGCTCCAATAGGATTTCGACCATTTGCACAGACTGTTTTTTTGTATAGCCGTTTTGTTCTGCTAACATTTCAACAATATGAGCTTTGGTGAGGGTCATGGATGACGCTCCTGTGTCGTAAACAGATTAGAAAGTCAATGGGCCGCAGGAATCTTATTTTTTGCCGATGTATAATCCTTTATCCACTCTGGTGATTTTCCCTTGTTTGAAAGTCCGGTGAAGCATGTTGCGGACTTTTTTCTGGTCAAAACCGGTTTTTTTCATCAGGGTGGCGGTATCCACCCCTTTCTTTGATCTATTGATGATTGCAAGGACCTTGTCGGTATCAGTTCCTTTGCCAGCTTTTGGCGGGGTCTTTTTGGTAACAGCCTTTGCTTTAGTCTTTGTCTGGACCGGTTTTGCCTTCGACCTTCCTGTTTTCCCAACTGCCACTGCCAATTTTTCCGCCTGGTTGGCCAGTTGGGTTAACTTTTTGCTGACAGCCTTAAGATCCTTGGTTATGGTCATTTTGTTTCTCCTTCGTTTTAAGTTTGAAATTTGTATTGATAACAACAAGTTATGGAAGAACTACAACAAGAGCAGCTTCTAACTAATTAATATAACAATTAAAATTAGTATCTGTCAAGAAAATAAGTGGTTATCTATCCAATATTCTTGACAATTGAACTGGTTGGTAGCATAGACAGATCCGGGAGGTACGGCAAGTGTTATAATTTTAAATGAAAAAAAGACGCTTCGGTACAAATACGGTAATTTGCTTAAATATATAAAAATATCATTAGGTTGTTGCAATGATTGCCTATTTTGTGATATAGGTATTTAGGAATTGGTAGATATTCTGGAACGTAATTGTAAGGGGTAGGTATATAGATTCAGACCACCAAAATCTTACCCGCCAATTTATCTTTTTAGATTATACACAAGATCTGTAACACCCGACATGATCTGACAACAACCCTCGCGTCCATCAAATTTGAGGTAGAAATATGCATCTTAGAAAGCGTGTACTTGTGACCGGTGGCGCCGGATTTTTAGGCTCTTTTCTTTGTGAACGTCTGTTGGCGGATGGATGCGATGTTATCTGCGTCGATAATTTTTATACCGGTACCAAGCGGAATATTGTGCATCTGTTGAAAAACCCTTACTTCGAGCTGATTCGACATGATATTACCTTCCCCCTCTACCTGGAGGTGGATGAAATTTATAATCTGGCCTGCCCGGCCTCTCCGATTCACTATCAAAATGACCCGGTGCAGACCACCAAGGTCAATGTCCACGGATCCATCAATATGCTGGGATTGGCCAAACGAGTTCGGGCAAAAATCCTTCAGGCCTCAACATCGGAAGTATACGGAGATCCCAGCGTTCATCCCCAGACCGAAGCATACTGGGGCAACGTCAATTGTATCGGTATAAGATCTTGCTACGATGAAGGCAAACGTTGCGCTGAAACGCTGTTTTTCGATTATCATCGCCAACATAAAATCGACATTCGTGTTGTGCGGATTTTTAATACCTACGGACCGCGTATGCATCCCAATGATGGCCGGGTGGTGAGCAATTTTATCATTCAGGCCTTAAAAAATGAGGATATCACTATATTTGGGGAGGGAGCTCAAACTCGATCTTTTTGTTTTGTGGATGACTTAATTGAGGGATTGATTCGGATGATGAATGCTCCGGATCACTTTATCGGGCCGGTAAATATCGGTAATCCCAATGAATTCACTATACGGGAGCTTGCTAGTCAAGTAATTTCGCTGACTGGATCGAGATCCAAAATTGTTCATCTTGCCTTGCCGGAAGATGACCCCCTGCAACGAAAACCAAGCATAGATCTGGCAAAAGAGCAGTTGGGATGGGAGCCAAAAATTCAGCTGAAAGAAGGACTTGAGCGAACGATCAAATATTTCAAGGAGAATATTGTATGAAACGAGCACTGATTACCGGCATCACCGGCCAGGATGGTGCTTATCTGGCTGAATTATTGATTAAAAAAGGTTATGAAGTCCACGGTATAAAACGTCGCGCGTCATCATTCAATACGGCCCGGGTAGACCATCTTTACCGCGATCCTCACGAAAAAGAGGTACGATTTTTTATGCACTATGGAGATCTTACGGATTCTACCAATCTCATTCGCATTATCCAGGAAACCCAACCCCAGGAAATTTACAACCTCGCAGCCCAAAGTCATGTTAAAGTATCGTTTGAAACCCCAGAATATACGGCCAACGTGGATGCATTGGGAACCCTGCGCATTTTGGAGGCCATCCGAATTTTAAAGTTGGAGAATAAAACCCGATTTTACCAGGCTTCTACATCCGAGCTATATGGAAAGGTCCAGGAAGTTCCACAAAAAGAAACCACCCCTTTTTATCCCCGCTCACCCTATGCCGTGGCAAAACTATACGCCTACTGGATCACTATCAATTATCGTGAGGCATACGGTATATTTGCTTGCAATGGGATTTTGTTCAACCATGAATCGCCGATTCGGGGTGAAACTTTTGTTACCCGCAAAATCACCCGTGCCCTGGCGCGTCTCAAAACAGGCCTGTCGGGCATCCTTCATATCGGAAACCTCGACGCCCAAAGAGATTGGGGACACGCACAGGATTATGTGGAAATGCAATGGTTAATGCTTCAACAGGATGAACCAGATGACTATGTTATCGCCACGGGCGTGCATTATTCCGTCAGGGAGTTCATCGAAATTGCCGCCCGACAGCTCGATTTATCCATTCGCTGGGAGGGCACGGGCGTTGATGAAAAAGGCATCAATGCAGAAACCGGACAAGTAATGGTTTCCGTAGATCCCCGGTATTTTCGTCCCACCGAAGTAGAAAAACTTCTGGGCGATGCCGGCAAAGCCAGAAAGAAGTTACGGTGGACACCTCGCATTACACTCGAGCAACTGATTGCTGAAATGATTGAAGCCGACCTAAAGGAGGCGCAAAAAGATTACCTTTGCCAGCAGGAAGGATTTCAAACCTTTAATCATTTCGATACCTAACGTTTGCTGAATCGTGAGTATCGAGCTGATATTTTTTGAAATATGGGTGTCGAGGGCGTCATGACCACAGGGGAATATGATGAGACATCGGGTTGCTGCGATGCGTATGGGAAGCATTATCATTTTGACGGTTTTACTGATATCCTGTTCATCGATTCCGAAAACAACAGACGGATCGGATGCAAGGGTAAAAGACGAAGAAAATGCGCCGCTATATTACGATTTTGGCGATGTGCTGGTTCCGCGCCAATTAAATTTGGATGCTAAATCTTCCTTCGTTTACCACACTTCCGGATTAACAGCGGGTGTCCTCGTCTTCGATTCAAAAGTTGAACGCACCTCTCTGATCGAATTTTTCGACAACAATATGACCAAGGACAACTGGCGAACAGTCAGTGCCTTTAAATCGCCACGAACCCTTTTACTTTTTCATAAAGAAAACAGATGGTGCGTCATTAACATTACGGATGTTGATTGGAGAACCACGGTTGAGATTTGGGTCGCTCCGTTCAATGGACATTCCCGTTCAGGACTCCTGCAATAAGGACAAGAAAGCCCACACACCCATATGAAATATTAATTTTTATGCATTTCGAAGAATTGTGTTAGTTCCATCTCATCTCGACCCGTCGATGTTCAAAATCTTGACAGCTTTTGCTGGAATGGGTATTTTATCATTGTACTCGATCCGATAGAATTTGAAAGCGTTCTGATGGATCTCATTACTTTGATCACCTTCAAGCAGTCTCCGGCCGTTGAACCTTAACCTTAAAATGATCATAAGCTTAAAATGACCGACAACCAAACCATTTTCCAGACACTTATGGAAATTGAAAATAGTCTTCGGTTAATGGCTGCCAATGGGTGTCGCGGCTTCGCCCCTACCGGAAATGCGCTGGAAAAACTTGAAAAGTGGGGTCAAAATCAAGAGGCGTTCAATGAAACTCTGGGGAGCATCCAGGCCGATTTGGGCGACTGTCGACGATGCAGCTTGTCTCAGGGGCGTAACCGTATCGTATTTGGTGATGGAAATCCCAACGCCAAATTAATGTTTATTGGCGAAGGTCCCGGTGCTGAAGAAGATCGTCAAGGCAAACCTTTTGTCGGTGCCGCCGGTCAGCTTCTTACGCGCATCATCGAAGCCATAAAACGATCCCGCGATCAAGTTTACATTTGCAATATCATCAAATGTCGTCCTCCAGGAAACCGAAATCCCGAACCTGCTGAAATAAAGACATGTTTTCCGTTTCTGGCACGTCAGATAGCCGCCATACAACCTGATTTCATCATTGCTTTGGGCACCTTTGCCGCCCAGACATTACTGGAAACTGCTACACCCATATCGAGACTTAGAGGACGTTTCCATGAGTACAAAGGAATAAAGGTTGTACCCACTTATCATCCTGCATACCTACTACGTAATCCGGACAAAAAGCGGGACGTGTGGGAGGATATGAAAATGCTGATGAAGGAATATCATTATGAAGACTAAATATTTTTACCTGGTGGTCATGCTGGTTTTGTTAGCAGGTACGAATATTGTTTTTGCACAACAAAGCGAGGTTTATATTATCCAGGTTGCGGATGCTATCAGTCCGGGAACGGCCGACTTTATAAAATCAGGCCTAAAAACAGCTGAAGAAAATGGGGCTGCCTGCGTTATCATTGAACTGGATACACCAGGGGGACTGGCAGAATCCATGCGCCTGATTGTCCAGAACATCTTGGCCAGCAGGGTGCCGGTGGTGGTCTTTGTGTATCCGGGTGGTGCCAGAGCGGCGTCGGCCGGTGTGATGATTACCATGGCGGCGGATGTTGCAGCCATGGCGCCGGGGACCAATATTGGTGCCGCCCATCCGGTGGGCGCAGGAGGACAGGAGATAAACGAGGCTATGTCGGAGAAGATCATCAACGACATGGTGGCCCAGGCCAAAAGCGTTGCCGAAAAACGGAACAGAAACGCAAAATGGGTGGAAGATGCCATCCGGGAGAGTGTCTCAGTGACCGAAACCGAGGCGTTGGAAGAAAATATAATCGATTTAATCGCTACTGACACTGATGACCTCATCAAACAACTCAATGGCCGGGAAATTAACGGCAGAGGCACCCTAAAGCTCGACGATGTGAAAAAAGTAACCATCAAAGAGACCTTGCGTACCAAAATTCTAAAAACCATCAGCAACCCCAATTACGCTTACATTCTCCTGATGATTGGGCTGGCGGGACTTTATTTTGAGTTTTCTCATCCGGGTTCTATTTTCCCGGGAGTAATTGGAGCCATCGCATTGGTGCTTGCATTCTTTGCAATGCAGACACTCCCGGTAAACTATGCCGGAATCCTGCTGATCGCGCTGGCCATTATTTTCTTTATTATGGAAATGAAAATTACTAGCTATGGGCTTTTGAGCGTCGCCGGTGTGGTGTCTCTTTTGTTGGGTTCTTTGATGTTATTCAAGGGCAGCACACCTGATGTGAAAGTGTCGTTGCAGGTTGTGCTGCCTACGATTGTCATAATTTCCGGTTTTTTTGTCGCAGTTGCCGGCCTGGTTTTCCGAGCTCAGATTTCCAAGCCAACGACCGGTTCTACAGGACTTGTGGGCGAAATAGGCATTGTAAAAAAAGCGTTGGCGCCAGAAGGCAAAGTATTTGTTCACGGTGAGCTCTGGAATGCCAGGGCCAAAGCCCCGATTGACAAAGATGCCAAAGTGCGGATCGTGCAGGTCGTCAATTTGATCCTGGAGGTTGAGGCCGTTAATCAAGACGCTCTTGATCGAAGTTAAATAAAACCTACTACAAAAGGGGGATACTATGAACCTGATCACTCCGGTTGCCATACTTGTTCTTGTCATTTTTTTCCTGTCTGCAGCCATACGTATTTTAAATGAATACGAACGTGGCGTAATTTTCAGACTCGGGCGCGTGATCAAGGCCAAAGGACCGGGGCTCATCATCTTGATACCGATTATCGATAAAATCGTAAAGGTCAGCCTGCGCTTGGTGGCGATGGATGTGGATCCCCAGGACGTTATCACCCGGGATAACGTATCCGTTAAAGTAAATGCCGTCATTTATTTCCGGGTCATTGACCCCACCAAGGCCATAGTAGAGGTGGAAAACTACACCTATGCCATGTCCCAGCTGGCACAGACAACGTTAAGAAGCGTATGCGGGCAGGCCGAGCTCGATGAGTTGTTATCAGAGCGGGAAAAAATCAACTCGGAATTGCAGGAAATATTAGATACCCATACGGATCCATGGGGTATTAAGGTGGCGACTGTGGAACTAAAGCACATTGATCTGCCCCAGGAGATGCAGCGGGCGATGGCCAGACAGGCCGAAGCCGAAAGGGAGCGGCGCGCTAAGGTAATCAATGCTGAAGGTGAGTTTCAGGCAGCCAGCAAGCTGGCGGAGGCATCTGGAATTATCGAAAAGCATCCCACGGCACTCCAACTCAGATATTTGCAGACCATGAACGAAATGGCAACGGAAAGCAACTCAACCACCATCTTTCCGATACCCATTGAACTTTTTAAGCTATTTATGCCAAAAGTTGATAAGGAAAATGCTTGAACATTGTCGACTGAATAATCAACCGTCTAATGCGATGAAACCGAATTGGGTATTGACAAGATCATATAAAATAGTTAGCTAATGAGGTTTTCAAATTTTTTCTATTTGCCAATCATATGCAAATCTTGTGTTCATCGGGCCATAGAGAGCTTGAATCGAGGGGCGGGCATGACAATCTCCGCCGGTGCTTTAAAACATAAAGTGAGAAAAGGAGAACAAACGGGATATGAGTGCTGAAAAAATTGAAACCAAGGCAAAGCCCCTGGAAAAAATGACGGTTACAGACCTGAGGGAGATGGCCAAGGAAATTCCTGAAATTTCCGGCGTACACGGGATGAAAAAAGAAGAACTGATTGCCGCCATCAAAAAATCAAAAGGAATCATCGATGAACCGGTCAAAAAAACGGACGCCTCACTTGGTGAGATCAAACAAAAAATTAAGGCTGTCAAAACCCAACGCCTGGCTGCAATCGCAGCCAAAGATAAGAAGATGGCGAAGATTTACAAACGGCGCATCTCCAGGTTGAAAAAAAAGTCGCGCAGAGCGGCAGCTTGATTGATTAAATATCAGATGAGGCAAACACCGATTGATAGTTTGATTAGCTCCTTTATTGAATCACTTGAGACCGAAAAGGGATATTCCAAAAACACCTGCCGTGGATATCGCAAAGATTTAGCAGAATTTGAATCTTATCTGGTTGACAACCGCTTCCTTAGAACCGGCCACATGACGGGCGGCGATGTGACAGGTCTCACGGCGGTGAATGGGATTCACATCAGGGGCTATTTGGGGTATTTACACAAGAAAAACAAAAAATCCACTGTCGCGCGCAAACTGTCGGCCGTACGCACTTTTTTCAAATTTCTCGTCAAACGGGGGGTCATCGAAGACAATCCATCCGAGTCAATTCTTACTCCCAAACAGGAGCAACACATTCCGGCCTATCTTCCCGTTGATGAGATGTTTCGGCTACTTGACTCCATTCAGACCCATCAGATTCTGGATCTCAGAAACCGGGCAATTTTTGAAGTCCTTTACTCTTGCGGCATCCGGGTTTCGGAGCTCGTCGGAATGAACAACAACGATGTGGATTCAGGAGGCGAAACCATACGGGTTCTGGGAAAAGGCAGTAAGGAGAGAATCGTACCCATCGGTCAAAAGGCACTGGACGCCATTCACGCTTACCGGGAGCAGCTAAAAAGGGAGAGTAATATCCACCAGCATCGAAACGAGCCGCTTTTTTTAAATAAAAACAAAGGACGACTGAGCGCCCGATCCGTTGCCCGTATACTGGAAAAGTTACTCAAAGCCTGCGGCCTTTTGATACCCGCATCGCCGCATACCTTGCGGCATTCGTTTGCTACCCATATGCTGGACGCAGGTGCGGATTTGAGAGTCGTCCAGGAGCTATTAGGACACAAAAGCCTATCGACCACTCAAAAATACACCCATGTGAGCATTGACCGTTTGATGGAGACATATGACCAGGCGCATCCCCGCAAGTAATTGCTGCTGGTGAAAAAAATGTTGATTTTCATTAACTCCAAAAATCCGCCATCTCACATCCCAAATCAAGGGAGTCGTGTTTTAGATGAATTATCATGGCACAACGATTTTAGCGGTTAGACAAAATGGTAAGGCAGCAGTTGGCGGCGACGGCCAGGTTACGTTAAAGGATACGGTTGTCAAACATCATGCCAGAAAAGTAAGACGTATCTACAATGACAAAATCATTGTCGGGTTTGCAGGCGCCACCGCTGATGCCCTCGATCTTTCCGAACGGCTGGAACAAAAACTTGAGCGTTACAACGGTAATCTGACCCGTTCGGCGGTGGAACTGGCCCGTGATTGGCGCACAGATAAATACTTGAGACGACTTGAGGCTCTCATGATTGCCGTCGACCATGACAGCACCTATCTAATTTCCGGCAACGGGGATATAATTGAGCCCGATGAGGGTGTTATTGCTATCGGATCCGGTGGCATTGCGGCTCAGGCAGCGGCAACTGCGCTCGTTGAGTTCACCGACATGGACGCTCGGGGCATTGTAAAAGAAGCGATGAAAATTGCAGGTTCCATCTGCATTTATACCAATGACATTGTCACCATCGAGGAAATACAGTTAAATGAGTGATTTGAAACCGTCAGAAATTGTGAAAGAACTGGATAAATATATTATCGGCCAGGACAAAGCCAAACGATCTGTTGCCGTCGCATTAAGAAACCGGTGGCGGCGGCAACAAGTGCCCGAGGAACTGCGCGATGAAATTGCGCCAAAAAATATCATCCTGATTGGGCCCACCGGTGTCGGAAAGACTGAAATCGCTCGCAGATTGTCCAAGCTTACCGATTCTCCCTTCAGCAAAGTTGAAGCCTCCAAATTCACTGAGGTTGGATATGTCGGCCGTGATGTAGAATCCATGGTAAGGGATCTTGTTGAACTTACCATAAACATTTTCAAAATCAGAGCGCAGGAAGATGTCCAGGACAAGGCCCGACAAATAGCCGAAGAACGCATGCTTGATCTTTTGCTTCCCAAGTCAGGTACCCAATCACCTGCCAGAAGCGAAGAATCCAAGGAAGTTCAATTTGAGCTGGTAACGCCCGGCGGCGATGAGACATCATCGACCCGAGAAAAGCTGCGCAGCATGTTGCGCAAGGGCAAACTGGACAACCGCTACGTGGACCTGGATGTCGCGGACCGGAGTACGCCGATGGTTGAGATTTTTTCGAATGTCGGCATGGAAGAAATGGGAATTAATTTCAAAGATATGCTTGGCGGTATGCTACCGAAAAGTACCAAACGACGCCGGTTGAAGGTGCCTGAGGGCCTGAAAATGTTAGCCCAGGAAGAGGCCCAAGATCTGGTGGATATGGAAAAAGTTGTAAAAGAAGCCATTAGCCGGGTAGAACAATCGGGGATCATTTTCCTTGATGAAATTGATAAGATTGCCGGAAAAAACGGCACGCAAGGCCCCGACGTATCGAGGGAAGGCGTACAAAGAGATCTTTTACCCATAGTTGAGGGCAGCTCCGTCAACACCAGATACGGACCGGTTAAAACTGATCATATTTTATTCATTGGCTCCGGGGCATTTCATACGGTCAAACCGGCGGATCTCATTCCGGAGTTGCAGGGAAGATTTCCAATTCGCGTTGAACTCGACTCTTTAGGACAAATGGAGTTTGTCCGGATTCTGACCGAGCCTAGAAATGCACTATTACTCCAGTATATGGCCTTGTTGAGAACCGAAGGTATGGATGTGGTCTTTGAAGATGATGCTGTCGCCGAATTAGCCAGAATGGCTGAAGAGGTGAACGATCGCACCGAGAACATCGGCGCGCGTCGGCTTCACACGCTCATGGAGCGCCTACTCGAAGACATCCTTTTTGACGCACCGGATATGAAAAGCAAGCGAATTGTAATCGACAAATCCTATGTCGCAACTCGATTAAATGACATCAAAGACAATGAGGACTTAAGTCGCTATATTTTATAGATACGATTGTTCAGGAAGAGGTGACTCTTTGGGGCAACGAATTTAGTACTCAATTTTTCTGAGTAAGGAACTGGCAATGACAGCAGAATTCATGACTCAAGCCGATCAGGTCATCGCGAATACTTACAAAAGGTTTCCCTTGGTTCTTGCTAAAGGCAGCGAGTGCACCATATATGATAGCAATGGACGGGGCTATACGGATTTTGTGGCTGGTATTGCCGTTTGCAATCTAGGCCACTCACATCCAAAGCTAACCAAGGCTTTATCTTTACAAGCGCAAACCCTATGGCATGTATCCAATCTTTACTATACCAAACCCCAGGTCGAATTGGCCGATTGGCTTGTCAAAAACAGTTTTGCTGATAGAGTGTTTTTTTGCAACAGCGGCGCGGAAGCCAATGAGGCGGCCATTAAGCTGGCCCGAAAATTTTTTAAAGATCGTGGCGAGAATCAACGTTCCAGAATCATTGCAATGAAACAATCATTTCACGGGCGAACCATGGCGACCCTTTCCGCTACCGGTCAAGAAAAAATAAAAAAAGGATTTGCCCCGATTCTTGAAGGTTTTGACTTTGTTCCCTTTAACGATACAGATGCCCTCGGTACGCAAATAGGACCGCAGCATTGTGCGGTGCTGATTGAACCGATACAGGGCGAAGGCGGGGTACGTTGTCCGGATGCCGATTATTTAAAAATGGTTCGCCGGATGTGTGATGAAAAGGGTATACTACTGATATTTGACGAGATCCAGACCGGAATGGGCCGCACGGGCAAATTGTTTGCCTACGAGCATTTCGGTGTTGAACCTGATATCATGACACTGGCTAAAGCACTGGCAAACGGTCTGCCCATTGGAGCCATGCTGGCCAGAGAAGCGGTGGCATCGGCATTTGGGCCTGGTGCCCACGCCTCGACGTTTGGCGGCACACCGATTGTTACTGCTGCAGCCCTCGAGGTTTGCAAGACATTGGTCACAGAAAATGTCATCGATCGGGGACGAAACACCGGCGAGTATTTTAGAAAAAAGCTCTTGGAATTAAAAGAACGACATCCCGTCATTGTCGATGTCCGCGGACTTGGCTTGCTGCTGGGGATGAAACTTAATTTCGGCGGTGGGACCTTGGTCACTCAGTGCATGCAACGTGGATTTTTAATTAACTGCATCCAGGAAAATATTTTACGCTTTATTCCCCCGCTGATCGTTAAAAAAGAAGAAATCGACGCCTTGGTCGATTGCCTGGATGGATTGCTTGCAGATATACCTGATAAATCTAACCCGGTTAGACCGTAATTGTCGATTGAAAATTCAGTCGAAAATAGTCAATCATTTAAAGGCAGCAAATTTATCCCAATAGATTTTTTCCACACAACGCACAAAATTAAATAATATGTACCTATAGCAGATGGAAATGGTGTAAAAATGCTGAGGGCCATTGTGAAGCAATGCATTTTGATTTTACCCGCCCTAGCATGTGTAACGTTGATTATATTTGCATCCATGCTATCCGGCTGCGGTAGAAAGGCCCCACCGAAGCCGCCCAGAGAAAGCAGTCCGCCGCAAGTCAAAGACCTGGGTTACAGCATCAGTGAAGATTCCGTCGAGTTAAGCTGGACCATTCCCGAAACTGGAGATAAATATGAATCCCCGGCGACCGGTTTTTTGATTTATCGATCCAAGCAATCGGTGTCCGAAGAAAATTGTGCAAATTGTCCGATTACATTTACTAAAATCGAGAATGTTCCGGTCCGCGGTGGTATTTCCGGGAGGCCTGAGTCTTCGGTGGTTTTTGCTGAAACGATTGAGCCAGGTTATCGATACATTTATAAAATCAAAGCCTATGACGACGATGGCGTTGCAGGTAAAGACTCCAACTTAATTGATTTTACGTATTAACCTATCAAAAAGTACTTACAAGGCATGGGAGAAAAATGCATCATTTTAAATATCGTGAGAATGCATTGTTTTGTGAAGATGTTTCGATTCAGGATATTTCCGCAAAAATCGGTACACCCTTTTATTTGTATAGCTACGCGACCTTGAAGCGCCATTTTCAAGTATTTGATGCCGCTTTTGATGATGTATCCAAGCTGATCTGCTATTCAGCCAAAGCAAATACGAATTTGACGGTATTAAAAATATTTGCCGATTTGGGCTGCGGCCTGGATATTGTATCGGGCGGGGAGCTCTACCGTGGACTCATGGCCGGGTTTTCTCCAGATCGCATTGTTTATTCCGGCGTGGGAAAACGTGCGGATGAAATCGACTATGCCCTTGAAACCGATATTCTGATGTTCAATGTCGAGTCTCCCGTGGAACTGGAGTTGATCAATCAAAGAGCTGCGGGGTTAAAAAAAAAGGCGCCGGTAGCCATCCGCGTCAATCCCGATGTTGATCCGAAAACCCACCCATATATTTCAACGGGTTTGAAAAAAAATAAATTTGGTATCAATACGGATGCAGCAATTGAAAGTTACCGGATGGCCGGCAAACTTGAGCATGTGGATGTCGTTGGAATCGATTGTCACATCGGCTCTCAGATTACCGAAACGAAGCCATTTGAGGCAGCCCTAAAAAGTCTTAAAAATCTGATAACAGACTTGAAACAGATTGGCATGGACATCAAGTATTTGGATATGGGCGGTGGACTCGGCATCACCTATGCCGATGAAAACCCACCGCCGATTAGCGAATACGCCGCGACGATGACCCAGCAGCTCAAGGGGATGGATTTAAAGTTGATTTTGGAACCTGGCCGAGTTCTGGTTGGCAATGCCGGCATTTTGGTCACAAAATTGCTTTACCGCAAGGCAGCTGAAACCAAAAATTTTATGATTGTGGATGCTGGCATGAACGATTTGCTTCGGCCGACGCTATACAATGCTTTCCATGCCATTGAACCGGTGGTAATTTCGAATGAGAATCAGATCGTTGCAGATGTTGTCGGACCGATTTGTGAAAGCAGCGACTTTTTGGCCGTCGATCGAAGCATTGACAATGTTAAACCCGGTGATTTGTTGGCGGTCATGAGTGCCGGCGCCTACGGTTATGTCATGTCGTCCAATTATTGCTCACGGCTACGGGTGGCTGAAGTCATGGTAAAAGAAGACCGTTTTCATGTCATAAAAACCCGTGAAACCTACGAAGATTTGGTCAGAGGAGAGTCGTTGCCGCCATTTTTGGAAGCCTGACTGGAATGAACAAATGAATGAATAATTATGGTGTTGGTGGTTTACCGAAATCTCTATTTCCTTACAATATGTTGTCATATCAAACCCGATAAGGGCCCGCACAATGGAACCTATTCGTTTCTTTAAGATGAGTGGCAGTGGCAATGATTTTATCATTGTGGATAATCGCGAACATATCGTCAAACATAACGATTTACCCGGCTTTATCGCCCAGATTTGCCGCCGTAAAATGTCTGTGGGTGCTGACGGCGTTATTCTGATTGAACCCTCTAAAAATGCTGATTTTAAGTGGCAATTTTTCAATTCTGACGGCAGCAACGCTGAAATGTGTGGCAACGGCGCTCGCTGTGCCGCCCGATTTGCTTATGTAAACGGGATTGCCGGGCAAAACCTTTCCTTCGAAACTGATGCCGGGGTTGTCAGCGGACAGGTAAAAGATGATCGCGTAAAGCTCAAAATGCCGGATCCCGTCGACCTTAAGCTGGATTACAACATCGAACTGAAAATAGGCCCTGTGACGGTATGCAGCGTTAATACCGGTGTGCCCCACGTGGTTGTAATGAACGAATCCATTGACAATATCGATGTTTTTAATCTTGGAAGCGAGATACGTTTCCATGAGGCATTTAAACCGGCCGGAACAAACGTTAACTTCATCAGTCAACAAGGACAGGGACACCTGGCTATTCGAACTTACGAGCGAGGGGTCGAAAATGAAACCCTTGCCTGCGGAACCGGTTCCATCGCAGCCGCGCTAATTGCCTCCTGTAAAACGAATTGGCCATCTCCAATCCACTTATTGACGCATAGTGGAGGAACGTTAACCATTCATTTCAAGAAAGACGGTAACAAATACAACGATATTTACCTTGAAGGTGATGCTCGCATTATCTATTCCGCCCAATTGGGGGCAGATGCCTGGAAAAGCTGAGCATACTGCATTTCTCAGCGTTGGATCCAATATGGGTGCCAAACTTGACAATTGCCGCCAGGGTATTGCCGCCCTTACAGGTGACGAAAATTGTCGCTTGATCGATCAGTCCCTTGTCTACCGGACCGAGCCGGTTGATTTCAAAGATCAGGATTGGTTTGTAAATTATGTTGTAAAAATTGAAACCACCCTTGATCCGTTCTCGCTACTGGATACCATCAAATCAATCGAGCGGTCCGCTGGCCGTACTGGAGATGGGATTCGGTTTGGTCCGAGAGTGCTTGATCTGGATATCATATTATATGATGCGATGGTTTTGGACACGTCCAATCTAATTATTCCGCATCCCAGAATGCACAAAAGACACTTTGTATTAAAACCGATTTGTGATATAGATCCGGACATTATCCATCCGGTCTTTAAGACGACCATGCAATCCTTACTGGAAGACCTTGATGCAACGAATCAAAGGGTATCAGAATATAAATGATCAAAATCATCATTTTACTTGTTATTGTTTACGTTCTCTATCGATCATTGAAAACCTGGATGTTTCCCGCGGCATCATCCTCAAGATCTGTTTCGGGTAAGACCACCGCAGAAATTGATGATGTTATGATAAAAGACCCTTTTTGTGAAACCTATTTTCCAAAAAGAAATGGTGTCCATTTAAAATTTAGTGGGAAAGATCTTTATTTTTGTAGTAACCAATGCAAAGATAAATACCTTGCCGACCATTCAGAAAAAAGAGAATAATGTGTCAGCCCATATTTAGACTGCTGCAAAACCGGCAGCTCGACATGGGGTGGATTTTTAAACGGTTGACCTCGTATTAATCAATACATTGGAGCAGCCAATATTATTGCTGTTCCAGTGAGGACAGGTGAACTTAAATTTTTAGTCATCCCAACACCTTGACGTTGTTTCGCGTCATTGCGGTTCCGATAATTGTGATTCTAATGTTGTTCCCAACCCGGGTATGTACCTTTATTGCAGCACTTTTATTCAGTGCAGCTGCAATTACAGACTACTTGGATGGATATATTGCCAGGACGCGAGGACTGGTTTCCACCCTTGGTAAAGTGATGGACCCGGTAGCAGATAAGCTATTGGTATCGTCTTCATTTATCATGCTAACTGCTCTGGGTTGGGTCCCTTCCTGGGTTGTCTGTATTATCATCGGCCGTGAAATTGCAGTGACAGGATTACGCAATATTGTTGCAGAAAGGGGTGAAGACGTATCAGCATCAAATCTGGGAAAATACAAAACCGGTTTCCAAATCGCGGCCATCATACCCTTACTGATTCATTACCCTTTTTTAGGACTTAATCCAAAGGCCATCGGCGCATTCTTTTTGTGGGGTGCTCTTGGCTTTACGATCTGGTCCGGTGCAGATTACTTTTTTAAATTCCGAAGACTTCTCCAAAATTAGCCCTTTTTTGTTGACAAAAAGATATTTAATAGTTAAATCATAACATCCAATTGAGCGGGAATAACTCAGTGGTAGAGTGCGACCTTGCCAAGGTCGAAGTCGCGGGTTCAAATCCCGTTTCCCGCTCCATTTTTTTAGGCGGCATAGCCAAGTGGTAAGGCAGCGGTCTGCAAAACCGCTATTCTCCGGTTCAAATCCGGATGCCGCCTCCATCTGAACGACAAAGGCTCACAAGTATTTTCAGTAACTTGTGAGCCTTTTATAATATTTTACTTAACCTAGTGCTTAAAGAAAATTACGGACGCTTCTTTATCAACATCGTCGATGGGTCCAATCGTAAATCAAGATGCTCTGGAAATGACTCCGCACCCTTAATGGCTTTGACATGAATTTCTTTGCCATCCGGTAGAAGCTGAATGGCAATTTCAAACAAGTCGGAAATCTGGGAAAGCCGCATCGGAAAACCACCAGGTCCGGGATCCTCATGACGATGGGTTCGCATGGTAAACCAGGCCGGCATTTGATGACTTTTAATCAAATCCTTAAATTCCTTCAACAAATCGCTGACAGTTTCATCAAAGGGAAATCCATCGACAATCATCATTTGAGGCACAAATATATTCTGTTCCATTAAATCGGATAATCTTTCCTCAAGTTTAGGAATACTGAAACCTTCCACTTTGAACGTCATGATAAAACGGTGAGGCAACAAAGATTCCCAAAGCTGACTGATCTGATCCACCTTATATTGTTCCGCGATCAAGTTAAAAACTTCCTGATACCACAGACTGACTTTATTGACCGGATCAT
>JASFFJ010000029.1:0-22474 GCA_050124355.1 Desulfobacterales bacterium
ACTTCGCCTTCAGCTGGATCGGGTAGTTCGATATCCTCATAACGAAAATCTTCTTTTCCGTAGATCACGACGCCTTTGGTCAACATGGGTAATCCTCCTTTGATCGTGAGTCAGCGACCACCAGCAGAGCTTATGGTATGAGGATGGCTCTGGAAGGGCCCAGGACCACCTCTGCTGGAGGCGCTGATTTATTATTTCATTGTTGAAAACATAGTCCTTTGGGCCAGGTCAGAGATAATCGGCTCTGCCAAGCTCTTAATGACAGTCTCATTCGAAATTGATATTCTTGCCGTCTTCAGCGTCAAAAAGCAGCACTTTGCCGGGGTGATAATACAATTCGATGGGCTCGCCCACCGGCGCGTGAAAATCGGGAGGCGCCAGCACATTAATATCCAGCCCTTGGTTTGTTACCGTCAGATTTCCGGTTTCTCCAAGGAACTCGAAAACGGAAACATTGCCCGCGAGCGGCTTTCTGCTTTCCGCAGCCTGTACGTTAATATATTGCGGCCGGATACCGATGGTGACGCTGTCTTTTGTTTTAGATTCGAGCTTCGCTTTCATCTCCGGCGGAAGCGCAAATTTGAATTCACCGCGCGGTGTGACCGCAAACAGCTCTCCCCGGTCGGATTGAATGGCACTATCCGGAAATAGGTTGATCGGGGGCTCTCCCACAAAATCAGCAACAAAGACATTGGCCGGTCTGTCGTACAAATCGCTGCGCGTCCCAACCTGCTGAAGTTCGGCGAAGTTCATGACGGCCACCCGGTCAGATAAAGCCAGCGCTTCCATTTGATCATGGGTGACAAAAATAAACGTGCCTTTCAGGCGTTGGTGGATTCTTTTGATTTCGATCCGCGTCTCCAGTCTCAGGGAGGCGTCAAGGTGAGACAGCGGCTCGTCAAGAAGTGAAACGCTCGGATTGCGGATCAAAGCGCGTCCTAAGGAAACACGTTGCTGTTGACCGCCCGAGAGGCTTGAAGAACGGGCCTCCAGAATGTCGGTAATGCGCAGGACCTCGGCTATTTGTTCGACCTGTCCCTGGATGTCATCAGCCGCAACGCCTTTGGCTTTCAGACAAAGGCCCAAATTGTCGCGCACGGAAAGGTGGGAATAGAGGGCGTAGGTTTCAAAAGCCATGGCCACATTGCGTTGAGCAGGGGTCCAGTTGTTCACCACCTTACCCCCGATAAGAATCTGGCCCTCTGTTATCGTTTCTAATCCGACAATCATTCGAAGCGTGGTCGTTTTCCCGCATCCTGAAGGACCCAATAAAGCGAGAAATTCGCCATCTTGAATCGTAAGGTTCAGATTCTTAACCGCAACAACCTCAGTACGCTTTCTTTTCTTTTTTGTGGTGTAGATTTTCTTGACGTTACTTAAAACAACTTCAGCCATCTCAGCCCTCGTTTGATAGCAAATTCATCTCGGTTTTGGGGTCGAAGAACAGCAGGCGATCCTCTCTGAAGTTCAGCCCCAACGGCTTGTCAGGATCAAAACTCATATCCGGGTCCACCAGAAGTCCCAGGTAGATGTCGTTAACCATAACTGAAAGCAGCCCCAATGATCCGAAAGGCTCGAATACATCGGATCGAGCTTTCACCATTGCGCGATCAGGCCCATGAACGATGTCAATATCCCGTGGTCGAATGCCTACTTTTAGCTCCGAAGGCGCATTAACCTGCTGCAGTGATTGATAGCTTTTTGGCGACAGTGAGATCCGGAACTCACCTTTGGGAATAACCAGGGCCGGTCCCTGGGGATCCGTTTCAAGTATCGCATCCAGCACATTTATGGGCGGCTGGCCCACAAGATTCGCAACAAACAAGTTACAGGGTTCATGATAGATTTTTTTGGGTTTGTCGACCTGTACGATTTTCCCGTTGTCGAGGATCGCGATTCTGTTACCCAGCGACAGTGCTTCAACGTAATCGTGAGTGACATAAATCGTCGTGCTTTGCTGGAGTTCTTCCAGTCGGTGAAACTGCAACCTCAGTTCAAATCGAATCTTGGCGTCCACATGGGTCAGCGGCTCATCCAGCAAATATATCGAGGGCTCCCGCACCATGGTTCTGCCCAGGGATGCCCTCTGTTTCTGACCGCCGGACAGCTCACCCGGGTGCCGGTCCAAGAGATGATCTATTTTGAGCATTCTGGCGACGTTTGTGACCCGCTCCCTGATTTCAGATTCTGAATGTTTTTTCCCAGGAGCCCGCAGGGAATTGGCCAGATTCTCGAAAACAGTGAAGTGAGGATACAAGGCGTAGCTCTCAAAGGTCATGCCGACGGGCCGCTGATTGGTTGGCACGGCATTCATCGGCTTTCCGTCGAACAAGACTTCTCCTGAGTCGATGTCTTCCAACCCGGCGATAACTTTTAGAGTGGTCGTCTTACCGGCACCCGAAGGGCCCAATAGAACAAAGAATTCACCGTCGCTGGTCTGGAAGCTTAAATCGCGTAAGACGTTCTCACCGTCGTAACTTTTGACTATATTGCGTAATTCGACAACTGCCATATTTTTTCTCTAATCCAATATTGTTACTTTTTGACCGCTCCCAGACTCAAACCGCGAACCATATAGCGTTGAGCGTAAATTGCCAGAATTAAAATCGGTATAGCGGCCAGGACGCAGGCCGCGGCAATATCACCGTATCTTAGTTTTTCAGCCGTTATAAACTTCAGCGCCGATACGGTGACCGGCTGCACTTTGGAAGACCCAAGTATGAGTGCAAAAATAAAGTTGTTCCAGGCGTAAATGAAAGCAAGAAGCGCCGCTGCAGCGATGCCTGGTTTGGCCAGCGGAAGGATGATGCGCCAGAATGTCCGTAGCGGAGGATAACCATCAACCAAACTGGCCTGTTCGAGCTCGACGGAGACATCTTCGAAATAGCTCATCAGTATCCAGATAACCATTGGCATGGTTATCAATTGGTACACCCACACCAACCCGATATAGGTATCATAAAGACCTATCTGTTGAAATATTAGATAGATAGGTATTATAACCAGCAATTCCGGTGCGAATCGAAACGTTAGAAAGGTGAAGGCAATGTCATTTTTCCCTTTAAAACGATACCTCCCCAGAGCGTAGGCGGCGGGGATCCCCGTGATGAGCGAAAGCAATAAGGCCGAGGTTGTGACGAGCAGGCTGTTTCCAAAACCCTTGAGAAAATCCGTACTGACAGCACCCACGGTTGCTGTCCGAACCGCGGTGGTGATATTGTGGAAATTTTCAAGTGTTGGCTTGAACACGAACTTCGGGGGCCAGGTCAGGATGTCGCCATGACCTTTAAATGCCATGGTCGCGACCCAAAAAACAGGAAACAGAAGAAAAAGGAAACATATGATAAGCAGCCCATTTACGACCAGTTTATGCAGAAAACCGTTTCTGCCCGTTTGCGCTTCGATAGTTGCCATTATTTAAAAACCTTTCTTTATGACAGTCGATCTTGACTCTTACGCCAGAATTTAACCAGGAACATACTGATCACATATATGATAACCCAATTAACGATCATGAGGGCCGAGCCATCTGCCACTTTCGTATAGGTAAATGCGGTCGTATATGCCGAGACCTGGAAATTCATCAAGGTGGCCCCCGGCCCGCCTTTGGTGAGTCCGAAGATAATGTCAAATTGTCTGAGAGAGTCTATCAGCCTGAACACCACCGATACGATAATAAAAGGCATCAGCATCGGCAGCGTCAGGGTCTTAAAGGTAAACCACCTGCTAGCGCCGTCGACCATCGCCGCTTCGAAAGGTGGCGCCGGCATGGATCGCAGGCCGGCCAGCAGAAGTAACGCGATAAACGGGGTGAACATCCAAACATCGATCATCACCACTGAAAACATGGCGGAGTTTGCAGCGGAAGCCCACTGAAAATCCCTCATTCCGATAAAGGATAGGAAATAGTTTAAAACACCGAACTCGGGGCTCATCATCAGCTTCCACATCAGTGTCCCGATAATAGGGGCAATCATCAGCGGTAATAAAAGCAAGGGGCGAAAAATCTTTGCCAGAAACGTTTCCTGGTTGAGCAACATAGCGATGATCAAGCCGAGTATCAGTTCAATACCTACAGCGCTAATGGTATACACAAACGAAACTTTAACAGAATTCCAGAACTCAGCTGAAGTAAAAAGCCAGATGTAATTCTCAAACCAAATGAAATTTTTAACAGGGCTGGTAAGAGAATAGGTCGTCATCGAATAGTAGATACTCTGGATGAACGGATAGAGTACGGGCAATGTCAGCGCCAGCGCGGGTAGGGCCATCAGGTAAGGTAAATACGGGTTGCGGCTGCTCACGCCCTTTGCCGAGTTGCCGGTCTTTGCCTTGGTTTTGGTCTCATCGTTCTTTTTTCTTTTGAACATTCGTAATTCCTACCCAATCCTGCTGATAATGATGCAGAAACGTTTAAGAATAAAGCCTGTCATGGGTTACTGGAATAATGGAATATTGGAATATTGGGTTTGACGGAATGTTTTCAATTTTTTTTTGGAAATGATATTGATCAGACATTAATCCGCCTGCGGCGAACCGCTTTTTATACCCAATATTCCATTTTTCCACCATTCCATTATTCCATTGGTTTTAAACGGTAAACTTCACCCCTTTGGGGTAAAATCAAAGTATAGTCTTCTGAGCCAGGAGTCTTTATCATTTATAACCCGCCCGTTTGAGCGTTTTAGAGAGTCTCTCCGACAGCACGTTCAAAGCCTCCTGCGGGGCCGTTCCATTATAAATTTCATGCAGCGTAGCCGCCCATTCCGTGGTGGTTTCAAAGAACATCGGCTGGGGCGTAAAGTAGACTTTACAATTCGGAATGATCGTCTGGAAGGTCTCGTAATACCCGGTGAACTCTTCCAGTTTTTTCTTGAATTCGGGATCCGCCCAGACAGATTTGCGAATTGGATCGACCAGAGAAAACTCACCCCTGACGGCCTTCAGCAAAAAATCCTTGCCGGTCGCCCATTGTAAGAAGTACCAGGCTGCGTCTTTGGTCTCGGAATTGGCGTTCATTCCCAGCGACCAGATCCACATATTTGGCGCAGGTTCAGCACCGGGGGCTCCCGGGCCGGGTGCCCATGCGAGCTTGCCGGATACTTTGGAAGCGCCTGGCTGGTTCTGGAAATATCCCAGGATATCCGCGTCATAAATCATACAGGCGCGTCCTTGTCCGAGGTCATTGCCAACCTCATACCAAATATAGGATGTCCAGGCTTTGGGGCCATATTTTTTAACCATTTCCATCCAAAGGGTTGTCATCTCGACAGCCTTGGGAGAGTTCATACTGGGTTTGGGAAACGGATCGTAGTCTTTGGCGCCATATCCGTTGTAGGCAGAGAGAAATCCCGGGTGGATGGTGGCCCAAGATCGGGTGCCGCGCACGGCGATGGGATACATCTCCGGCTCCAGTTTCTGCAGTTTAGCGCAAAGCTCCACCAACTCGGGCAGGTCTTTTGGCGGCTTGAGGCCATGCTTATCGAAGATGTCTTTGCGGTAGATCAAGGTGTTGGTCTCAAACCCCCAGGGTAAGGCCCACTGTTTTGCATCAGGGGTGCCCAGGGGCGAACCAGGCTTGAGGTTCCAGGCCAGGGAAGACAGAAGGTTTTCATAAATGTCTGCCTGATCCCAATCCGGATTTGTTTTTTCGGCACTCTTCATGTAAGGCCCAAGATCTTCCATATACCCGGGAGGGGCATACTGCCAAACCTGATAGGCGCCCGTCATAAAAACCGAGTACTCAGGTGATTTACTGGAAAGGGATATCGTCACCTTGTCAAAATATTCGTCTTCCGGAAAGACATCGTAAGTAACGTCGATCCCGGTCATTTCCGTGAATTCGCCCAAATGAGCGAGCAATGCATTGGTGTAAGGATGCTTGTTAAGCAGAAGTTTAATGCTGGTTCCGTCGTGTTTTTTCCAGTCAAAGGCTGACGCGGAAGAAACGGCAAAAATCGACACTAAAAAACAAATCATCGAAAAAATAATAATACGTTTTGTGGTCATGATAGTCCTCCTCCCTCCTCATTAGATAATTGCTTTATCCATTTTTGGTGCCCGATAGCTCCTTTCGTCATTAACGAGCCAAACGGAGACAGCGGTGCACGCCAGGTCAATACATTTCATTGGCTCATCAATTCATAGCAGCATCCCCCCTTTACATCAAATTTGTCGGACGGTTCAATTTCGTTTCGAATCGGTAGTTGGACTCGCTAAAACCGCCTTTGCGGTTTGCTCATCCGTAATCAGGACGTCTAACAGGTCACCTTTTAGCGCCCCGCAAATAGCCGCTGTCTTGCCGGAGCCTGCGGCGATGCCAATCACAATTCGGATTTTCTTCAGGTCTTGCAGATTCAATCCAATCACGCGATCCATGTACTCATGATCTAGCGGATGTCCTTCAGCATCATAAAACTGTGCACATATGTCCCCGACGGCCCCAGACGTTCTAAGCTGTTTGATTTCATCCGCCGACAGATAACCGGATTTTACCAGAGAGGAATCCGTATTCGCATTGCCGATGCCCAGGACCGCCATATCGGACGCCTTTGCAATCTCAAGAATCTGATGAACACTTTTCTCTGCCGTGATCACAGATCGGCTCTTGAGGGAATCGGCGATCGCCGGTGCTGAAATATAATAGCAAGGTGTTTTCAGCGCATCTGCTAAATTGTATGCGATTTCATGGGGGCTTTCTTTGGTCATTTTTGTCCAGCCGCCTATCAGAGATACGATTCGTGAATTGGTCAGCGTCTTGCCTTTGACGAATCTGGTCATATTCTGAAGGGTTGTTCCCCAGCCGACCCCGATAATTTGGTTATCGGAAACATGTCTCAGCAAATAATCCGCTGCCGCTTTCGCAATGGCCTCATTGATTTCAGTTTTATTTTGGGCGGTGGGCGTGACGATGGCCTCAGATAGGGAGAACCGGGTTTTAAGATCATCCTCAATTTCAAAATACCTGGTGCAGGGATCTTTGATTTGGATTTGAACCAAGCCTTCCTTCTTTGACTTCGAAATACTTCTCTGAACCTGCATCCTGGAAATATTTATGCGTTCAGAAATTTCCTGTTGGGTGCAGCCTTTGATGAAATAGAGCCAAGCAATTCGGCTGACGAGACTTTCCTCAAAATATCCGCCGGATGTTTTGTTCATTTGTTCAAAATTCCCAACTTTATAGAATATGTGCATTTGGTTAACACGGCCCATTTCCTGTGTCAAGCCTATATTTACTTATTCCAAGCAAAAGGTCAAAGGGTTAAAAATAAAATTTTTGATATAAATATCAATTAATTACTTGAATCGAATTAATGTTCAAAAAACATTTCTTTTAAGTTTTTAACTTGACAAGATCGTCTGTTCATCGATAAGAGTAATCCTGCCCTAAATTGAGCGGTTCCAGAACCGCTTAACCTTGGTCTGTTTAATTATGCATGAGCAAAGGACTCGTTTTTGATGAAGGTAACCGTTATCGGTGATAGGTTTATATGGAGCTCTTTTTTTAAAGAGGCTTTGGAGAAATACCTGCGTCCGATTGCAGGCAAGCTCACCTATGCAACCAAAGATGAGAGTTGGCCGGACGTTCCGCTGGTCAGCAATGATGAGATTGGCGAATTTGTGGGCGTCCCCTCTGAGATCGCTGAATTATCAAAAGGATCGGATGTGATCGTAACCCACCTGGCGCCTGTTACCGCTGCGGTGTTGGAGGCTTCCGAAAATTTACAAATTATCGGCTGTTGCCGCGGAGGCCCCGTCAACATTAATGTTGCCGCCGCCAGCCAGCGTAAAATTGCAATCGTCAATGCGCCGGGTCGCAATTCGCAAACCGTTGTGGAATTTACTCTTGGGTTAATTTTAACGGAATGCCGAGGTATTAGCCGGGCCCACTGCGCCCTTGCCGACGGTGTCTGGCGAGGCGACCTATACCGCTATGACAGGGCCGGGCGTGAATTAAATGGTCAAACGATCGGCCTGATCGGCTTCGGTATCATTGCTCGCATGCTGGTTCCCTATTTAAGATCATTTCAGATGCGTATTCTGGTGTATGATCCCTATGTAGCGCCGGAGCAGATGGTTGCTTTCGGGGTTGACCATTCGGATTTGCAGACCCTGCTGGAAAGCTCAGATATCATCAGCATGCACGCCCGGGCGACGCCCGAAACCAGCGGCATGATAGGAGGCCAGGAATTTCGCCGGATGAAATCGGGGGCCTATTTTATCAACACGGCCAGGGGATCTCTGGTAGACGAAAACGCGTTGTATGCAGCCTTAAAAGAGGGCCGTCTTGCCGGTGCGGCCCTTGACACATTTTCCACCGAACCACCGCCGGAAGACTGGCCGTTGCTGAAATTGGACAACGTCACCCTCACACCTCATATCGCCGGATCATCCCGGGAAGCGGCCCGGCGAGGTGTTGAAAGCGTCGTTCGTGATATTGCCGGCTTCTTTACTGGCAAACCATTAGAACACTGCGTTAATCCGGTCGTACTAACCGAAAGTCAGCATCCCAAGACACCGGAAATGAAGTAAACCCGAGATATTGTTGATTGGTTGATTAGTTGTAAATATAAATTTATCCCATATTTGCAAAACAATTGGACACTTCATGTTTCAAGAATCGTAACATTCTGAAATCGTGATTATAATTCTCCTAATCAACCATTCAACCAGTAAACTAGTCAACCAGGTCTGAAACCCAAAAGAAGATCATAAAATGAACCCCATCTTGATTTACTTATTTTTCAATTAAGGAGGTCGAAATGAAGAAATTCATCAATGATCCGTACGACGTCGTGGATGAAATGCTGGAAGGATTTTTAAATGTTCATAGCAGGTATGTGCGCAAGCTGGACACCGCCCGCACAGTGGTAAGAGCCGATGCCCCGGTGGCGGACAAAGTCGGCATCGTCAGCGGTGGCGGATCCGGTCACAAACCGTCCTTTATCGGTTTTATCGGCGATGGGATGTTGGATGCCGTGGCCGTGGGAGAAATTTTTACATCCCCGCCGCCGCTGGCGTGTTTTGAGGCCGCCAAAGCGGTGGACTCGGGCAAGGGCGTCTTGTTTTTATTGGGAAATTATGCCGGCGATGTGATGAATTTTAATCTGGCAGCCGATATGGCGAAAGCTGAAGGAATTGAGGTGGCCCAGGCCATCAGCACGGATGATGTTGGCTCGGGTCCCAAAGAGGAGACCGACAAGCGTCGAGGTGTGGTGGGTTCGTTTTTAGGATGGAAAGTAGGCGGCGCCAAAGCGAAAGCCGGCGGCAGCCTACAAGAGTGCAAGGCGGCGGTCGAAAAGCTTAACAACTACACCCGCACTCTTGGGGTGGCACTATCTCCCTGCACGGTGCCTGCCAAGGGCACCCCAACCTTTACCCTGGCTGATGATGAAATGGAATATGCCGTCGGTCACCATGGCGAACCCGGCACGGCCAAAATCAAAATGATGCCCGCAGATGACATCACCGAGAAGATGACGCTGGAAGTATTGGAGGATTTGCCGTTTCAATCCGGCGATGACGTGGCCGTAATGATTAATGGATTAGGGGGCACGCCCCAAATCGAGTTGTATATTTGCTACCGCAAGGTCAAAAAAATGCTGGATGATCGCAACATAAAAGTGGCCCTCCCTTACGTTGGTGAGTTCTTCACGGGTCTTGAAATGGCCGGATTCTCCGTGACATTGACGAAATTGGATGAAGAGTTGCATGAACTGTTGAGCGCTCCAGCGGACACACCTTATTATAAATTGACGTCCTAAGTAAAGAATCCAGGCCCAAAGGAACAGGCTTTGATTTGCCCCCTGGAAGGGGGCACGCCATGAAGCTGCTCTGGTAAACATACATATGGAGTATTGGAGTAATGGAGTATTGGAAAAAGGAAAACCCCACATCGATCTTCTGCAACCTTGAACATAAGCATCGCGATTCTCAGATGCATAGTTTCCACAGGCGATAGACCATCACTCCAGTACTCCAATACTCCATCACTCCTTGTTACTGTTTCAGGCAGAGCCGATTATCTCTGACCTGGCCAAAAAGACCAGGCTTTCAACGATAAAATATAAAGGATAACAAGAAAATGACGGACACGATTTCAACGATCCAGATGAAAGCTGCGCTGGAGGATCTATGTGACATCATTGAAAAGGAGAAGGAATATCTTTCGGAGCTGGACGGCGCCATTGGTGATGGCGACCACGGGGTGAACATGGCAAAATGCTTCCGTGAAGTGAAGAAAAAACTGGCTGAAATCCCGGCGGACGATATGGGATCGCTTTTCAAAAGTGTGGGCATGGTCGTCCTAAACTCAGTCGGTGGCGCAATGGGGGCGCTTTACGGGACATTTTTTTTGAGGATGTCTCAGGAGAGTGGCGACAAGCAAGCGCTGAATTTGAATGATATGGTGCGCAATCTGCAAGCGGCGGAAAAAGGCATTTTGGATATCGGCCAGGCCAAACCGGGGGACAAGACCCTGCTGGATACCCTGTCGCCAGCCGTAAGGTCTTTGGAGCAAAGTGAAGAGGGAGGCAAATCATTGCCCGAAGCCCTGGCGGCCTTCGAACAGGCCGCCAAGGAAGGAATGGAATCCACCAAAGACATGCTTGCCAAAACAGGCCGGGCCAGCCGCCTGGGTGAGCGAACCATCGGCCACCAGGATGCCGGTGCGACCTCATGTTACTTCATTTTGCGGTCGCTGGCGTCGTCGATTTAAGCTGAAAGTTGAATCCAGTCCCGCCGGCGGGTTGGCTGGCATCCTACTTGAGCCAAAGTATAGATCTTTGACCCGACTATAGAAGAATGCTCCAATTTCTGGACATCCTCCGATTTCTGGACCACCCCTTGACGGTAAGATCCAGGCAAATGAATATTTACAGATCCATAAATATACATATAATGTATATTGTGTTAAGAAAAAAACTGCCTCATGGCCAGCGGATTTAAAGCGGGTTTCATTGAAGATTACCGCCAGGCAAAAGAGGACATTCGAACAGGCAACACGACAAGCTGGAAAGATATTAAGCGGAATGTATGAAATAGAGTTTTCCAGGAAGGCTGCCAAATTTTATCAAAAAGTTGACACAACCACAATCAGACGGCTTAATGCGGCCCTGAGCATATTAGCCGAAGATCCGTTCAGCCATTACAGCATTAAGCGTCTGAGTGGTGAGCTCAAAGGAAGCTGCCGCATAAGGGTCGGAGATATCCGTATCATTTGATCATACAAGAAAATATTTCATAGCCGGCTGCCCAAAGATAATTGAAGGGAGGATCCGTTATGGGTCAGATTCAATATATTTCTGATGAAAAAAATAATATCACCGGGGTCATTGTGCCCATTGAGCTTTGGCGGGAGATTGAATCCGAGAAAGAAACGGCCTATCTGCTCAAAAGCGAGAATATGAAAAAGCGCCTTTTGGAAGCCAAAGACCGCAAGGAGGGCATCCCCTTTGACGAAGCCTGCGAAAAACTTGGAATTTGACCCTGCAGGCTTTGAGGATTTCGCCTGGTGGATTGAAAAAGATCGCAAAAAAGGCCTATGCCGCACAATAGGAGTTAAAAACATGCAAACTGAAAGCATCAAGCAACAAGCCCATCAACTCTTGGACAATTTACCGGATTCGGCAACCTGGGAGGATTTGATGTACCGCATCTATGTCCGCCAAACCATTGAAGCCGGGATCAAAGACAGCGACCAGGGCCGCACGCTGGATGTCAAAGAAGTCCGTAAAAAATTTGGCTTGCCGGCATGAGGGTTCACTGGACACAAAACGCTGTCGAGCATCTGGTCAACATCTACGAATACATTGCCCTCAACTCGCCCACCTATGCCAGACAGATGGTGGATAGAATCACCAGACGCTCAAAGCAGATTACCGATCAACCGCTATCCGGCCGCAAAGTACCGGAATATCAGAGCGAAGATATCCGTCAGCTGATTGAAAAACCCTACCGCATCATTTACCGCATTAAAGCAGATCAAATCGACGTTTTAGCGGTCATCCATGGCGCACGCCTGCTGCCCGAGCAGATTTAACATAACAGGGAAACGACGGAGCTGATCTTAAACCCGCCCGCCACCCGAATATGAATTCGATTTTACGAGGGCAATTAAAACAAAAAGGCAGTCAAAGATTAATCTCCGACTGCCTTCGTTTTTATTTTAGACCAGACATCTTGTCTTTCCTAACGTCTCTTTTTTGCGCACTCTCTATAAATACATTTCTTTGATGGCTTCGTGATTAGCCAGTATAGACCCACGGACAAAAACATAATAAAGCTGATTATGGTCCCAGCATTTAGCCCAAACAGGGCAACAAATGGGATAATAAATAGGATAAGAAAAAGACCAGCTGTTTCTTCCTTAACACGTTTGACTTTTTTTTCACAAACACTACATACTACCATTTAAAATACATTCCAAATCTTAATTATGCCCTATCCACAAAAAAATGTATCAGAATGGATTATCAGTCAAAGTATCCTCTTCAGATTCAAATGGGACATTTAGCAGATCTTCCATAATTACATCTATAAATAAGGGACGTATAAATAGCGTTGTTGATTTTGTAAATTCCGGATGATGGCGGATCCAAGATTAGAATATGCCCGACATAAGTCTTTTGCCCTGCGCCCCATGCCCCTTTACCCTCTGCCACTTACCCTCTACCCTATGCTCTCTGCTCTCTGCGCTATGCCCTATGCGACCATGCTCCTGGCACGCAGCTGCCCGCAGGCCGCCGATATGTCCTGCCCCTTGCTGCGGCGGATGATGACCGTGTAATTTTTGGCGAATAAAATGTTATAAAATGCCTGTATCACAGCTTCGGCCGGGCGCTTGAAATCACAGCCTTCATGGGGATTGAAGGGGATGAGGTTAATTTTACATCGGATCGGTCGCAACATTTTTGCCAGGCGTTTGGCATCTTCTGTTGAATCGTTTATGCCCTTGATAAGAATGTACTCGAATGTAATTCTGCGGCCGGGAGCGGGGGTATATTGGCGACAGGCTTGCATTAGTTTTTCCAGCGGACACTTGCGATTAATCGGCATCAGCCGGGTGCGGGTCTTATCATCGGCGGCATTTAACGAAACGGCCAGATTCACCCGCGTATCCCGCCCCAGGGCGGTAATTTTTGATATCAAACCGGCGGTGGAAACCGTCACCCGTCGGCTCGCAAATCTGAGTCCGACATCGTTGTCGGTCAGGATGTTGATGGCACTCACCAGGTTGTTATAGTTGGCCAGGGGCTCGCCCATCCCCATAAAAACGATATTGGTCAGACGTTTTTCGTCATCCAGATCCTTATTGATATCGCGCACCTGGGCAACGATCTCTCCCCGGCTTAAATTCCGTTCAAAACCTCCCGCAGCGGTCAAACAAAAGCTGCAATCCTGGGCGCAGCCCACCTGGCTGGATACACAGAGGGTATAGTGATCCCGCTCCGGAATCAGGACACTTTCAATCCGTTTACCGTCATGTAGCTTAAACAGATACTTAACGGCGCCGTCCCGGGAAGTTTCGACCTGTTCGACGTCGAGTCGGCCGATGGTAAACTGCTGCGATAACGCCGACCTGATATCTTTGGATAGATCCGTCATGACATCAAAGCCGTCGGCCTGACGCAGATAGATCCACTTCAGGATCTGGTCTGCGCGGTAAGCGGCAATTTCACGGTCTGCCAACCAGGACACAAGCTCATCGCGACGAAATTCAAGAATGTCTTTCTTCTTACGTTCAGTAAACATAATTAATTGCCAAACACGCACCTGATAACCATATTACCTGAATTTTGCATGAAAATTAATGAGAAATTTGAATAATATATAATAAAAACCAATGTCTGATGATTTGAGTAGAAAAGAAAAATACGAAATCGCTAAATATCGATGACTTTCGATTATTTCTTATTAATTTTCACCCCTCGGGCGAGCCGGAGGCTCTCATATGCTGCGTTGCTAAGGGCTCGAAGTAAAGAACTACGACGTCACCCTCAGACGCCTTGCCTATGAAAGCCTCCGACTCGTGCAAAATCCAGGTATTACCCTGACAAAAAGCGGGCTAATTTTCGTGTCCTGCAAAAACGAAAATGAAATCTCTCCGCGGCAAGCCGCGGAATATCATGTTTTTAGGATTTAACTCACTTTTATCGCAGCAAGCTGAGGGGAATTAAACCCAGAAGAGATTTATTTACTTGACATAACATCATTAGAATTATATTTTCAATAATTTATGTTATCAGGCTGGCATAGTTATGTTTGAAAGATTAAGCGACAAGTTGGATGCTGCGTTTAAAAAACTCAAAGGACGCGGCAAGTTAACCGACAAGAACATCGACGAGGGTTTAAAAGAAATCCGAATGGCCCTCTTGGAAGCCGATGTCCATTACCGGGTGGCCAAACGGTTTATTGCCGATGTAAAGAAACGGGCGTTGGGTCAGGAGGTTCTGGCGAGCCTAACCCCCGGTCAGCAGGTAATTAAAATTGTCAACGAAGAGCTGACCGATTTGATGGGGTCTCACCAGGAAGAGCTAAACCTTTCAGGTCCCAGCCCGGTATCCTTGATGCTCGTCGGCCTGCAGGGGTCCGGTAAAACAACAACAGCCGGCAAGTTAGCGGTTTTCCTGCGCAACAAAGGTAGAAAACCCTATCTGGTGCCGGCGGATATTTATCGCCCGGCAGCCATCGATCAGCTTAAAAAATTGGGTAATCAACTGAACGTACCCGTATTTTCAGCCAGCACAGATATGGATCCGGTTCAAATAGGCCGCGATGCCAAAACAGCCGCCCACCAAAGCGGTTGCGATACCCTGCTGCTGGATACGGCCGGTCGACTGCATATTGACCAGGACCTGATGGATGAGCTCGTCCGCATCAACGAGGCGGTAAAACCTGCCGACATTCTCCTGGTGGCGGATGCCATGACCGGTCAGGATGCAGTAAATATCGCCCAATCCTTCAATGAGGCTTTGGATATCGGTGGGGTTATCCTCACCAAAATGGATGGGGATGCAAGGGGCGGTGCCGCCCTGTCCATCAAGGAGATTACCGGCAAACCGATCAAATTTATCGGAGTCGGTGAGAAATTAAACGCGTTGGAACCGTTTCATCCGGACAGACTGGCCTCCAGCATCCTTGGCATGGGGGATGTTCTGACGCTGATCGAAAAGGCCCAGGACGTTGTTGATGAGAAAAAGGCTGTGGAGCTCGAAAAAAAGCTCCGAAAAAACCAGTTTACCCTGGAAGATTTTCGCGATCAAATGCGCCAGGTGCGTAAAATGGGTTCGCTGGGCGATATAATGAAGATGATTCCCGGCATGGGTAAACTCAAGCAGATGAAAAATATGGACCTGGACGAGACCGAACTCGTCCGGATTGAAGCCATTATCAATTCGATGACACCTCTGGAGCGACGACGCCATGGAATCATTAACGGCAGTCGCCGTCGACGAATCGCCAAGGGCAGCGGAACCCGGGTTCAGGATGTCAACCGGCTGTTAAAAGATTACACCCAATTATTAAAAATGCTTAAAAAGATCAACAAGGGCGGCATGCCCGGATTCCCGCAGGGAATGCCGCCGTTTTGAGGGAGAAAGGAAACCATGGCAGTTAGAATTAGATTGGCCAGACATGGCGCAAAGAAAAAACCCTTTTACCGAATCGTCGTCGCTGACAGCGAGAGTCCACG
Source organism: Desulfobacterales bacterium (assembly GCA_050124355.1). GTDB lineage: Bacteria > Desulfobacterota > Desulfobacteria > Desulfobacterales > JAFDCJ01 > JAFDCJ01. The sequence goes on from JASFFJ010000029.1 coordinate 15,692, forward strand.
TGACGGCAGATTCCTGGAAAATGTAGGTACCTACGATCCTGCCTATGACCCAGCCAAGATCACCATAAAAACGGACAGAGTTCGATATTGGATGGATCAGGGGGCTCTTCCTACCGATACCGTTCGAAGCCTGTTAAAAAAGGATGGTTTTACTAGGGAATTGCCACAATGAAAGATCTGATCGGCTACATCGCTCAAGCACTGGTGGACCATCCGGAACAAGTTAATGTCAGTGAGGTTGAGGGAGATCAGAAAAATGTTTTAGAACTAAAAGTAGCCAAAGAGGATATTGGGAAAGTCATCGGCAAACAAGGCCGAACAGCTAGAGCAATGCGGACCATTCTCAGCGCCGCTTCGGCCAAGACAAAAAAACGCACCGTCCTGGAAATAGTTGAATAATTCCGGAACAAAACAGGAACACGTGCTCATTGGAAAAATCGTCGGCATCCATGGCATTAAGGGCACAAATAAGTTGCGTTCCTACGCGGAGTCACTATCGGTGTTCTCGCCCGGTCGCTCGATCCTCGTTCGCGATCTTCGCGGTCGGGAAGCAAGCTATGAAATAAACTGGGTAAAACCGCATACCGGGACCCCACTTGTATCGTTTAAGGGAATTGCCGATCGCGACCAGGCCAAAAGATTACTCGGCGCAGAGCTTTTCATCCCGCAATCAGAATTGCCCGAATTGGATGAAGATACCTTTTACTGGTACGATTTGATCGGAATCGAAGTGGTTACGACGACAGGAGAAATTCTCGGTCGGATTGAATCGATACTTGAAACCGGCAGCAATGATGTCTATGTCGTCAAGAGCACTGAAACGGAAGTGTTGATCCCGGCTCTGGAATCGGTGGTGCTGGATGTTGATTTGGAGCATAAACGAATGCAGGTTGATCTACCTGAAGGCCTGGCTTAGTTGATTGGGAAATTCGTTGAATAGTTGATTAAGTATAAACAAGTTGAGCCAATCACTAATCAACCCGTCAACCATTTAACCAGTCAACTGATAACAATGCATTTTAAAGTACTGACGATTTTCCCGGAAATGTTTGACCCATTCTGGGCCCATGGGATTATTCGTCGGGCAATCGAACACAAAGTAATTTTTGCCTCGACTATCAACATCAGAGACTACGCCCGGGACCGCCACCAGGTGACTGATGACAGACCGTACGGCGGCGGCAGTGGCATGGTAATGAAACCCGAGCCTTTGGCCGCCGCAATTCGAACGGCGACCCGGGAGATACCGGCGGCCGGAAAGATCTTGTTGACGCCCCAGGGAAGGCCTTTCGATCAGAATATGGCCAGGGAACTGGCGACATTGGAAGGGCTGGTGTTGATCTGTGGACGCTATGAAGGTGTCGATGAACGCATCTGTCACGATCTCATCGACTATGAAATTTCAATTGGTGACTATGTGCTCACCGGCGGCGAGTTGGCAGCCATGATCATTGCTGATGCTGTCACGCGGCTGATACCCGGCGCCCTTGGCGGTCTGAATGCGGCCCAAAATGACTCTTTCTCAAACGGACTGCTGGAGCATGCGCATTACACCCGGCCACGAAATTATGAGGGACGGGAAGTCCCCGAAGTTCTGCTGTCTGGCCATCATCAGGAAATTGAAAGGTGGCGGCTCGAATCATCTTTGATGCGGACGCTGTTAAAAAGATCGGATTTGTTGCGGCAGAAAAACCTTGACCGCCAGGAAATCAAAATTCTGGAAAAGTGGCACCGGGAGATAAATGAAATTTTAGAGCTACATTATAAGAAAGAAGGTATAAGCTCAGCCACGAAGACACGAAGGCACTAAAAAAAGGATTATGGTATAACCTTTGTGACTTAGTGCCTAGGTGGCTAAATTATTAAAATATAAATTTATGCCCAATATCTACGTGGCCTTAACCCATTATCCGGTTGTTAATAAACGGGGCGACATCATCGCCTCGGCCTTGACCAACTTGGATTTGCACGACATTTCCAGGGCAGCGAAGACATATGGGGTAAAATCGTACTATCTGGTTACCCCGCTTTCTGATCAAAAAGTACTTGCAAATAAAATCATAGCGCATTGGACCGCAGGTGCCGGCGCAGTCTATAACCCGGCCAGACGCAGCGCTCTTGAACTGATCAAGGTGAAGGATTCTATTGGGGATGTCAGAGACGACATCAAAAGTATAGAAAACAGTTACCCAAAAACAGTTACAACCTGTGCCCGGAGGTATCCGGCAAACATCGGTTACGCAGAATTCAGAGACATTATCGAATGCGACATACCGCACCTGCTGATTTTCGGTACTGCTTGGGGGTTGGCTGAATCGGTCATATCCGAAGCGGATTACGTGCTGGAACCCATTGCGGGCACAACGGATTATAACCATCTGTCGGTTCGCTCGGCGGCGGCGATAATACTGGACAGACTTCTGGGACCGGGGAGGTAAAGACTCCTGATCCAAAGGACCTGGTTGTGATTTCAACCCGGAGGCGTGGTGATTGCCCTTAGATAAATGGAATAATGGAATGATGGAAAAATGGAATAATGAGTATGAAAAACGGAGAAGAGCCGAATTTTATTTTATGATCGGTTTCATCTATTGAAAATAGATCTCATTCCGCCAAACCCAGTATTCCAACACTCCACTATTCCAACATTCCATATGGCTCATCAAGACGATGGCTGTAAAAACATTTCGTGATTTCAATAAAATATAGAAATTCCGATACTTTCAATTTCTGGAGGAGAAATGAAAAAAATAGAAAGATTAGAAAAAGAGCAGTTGCGCATGGATGTGCCTGCTTTCGGACCCGGTGACACGGTCAAGGTCCATGTAAAAATAAAAGAGGGCGAAAAAGAGCGTATTCAGGCATTTCAGGGGGTTGTCATCTCCAAACGCAAAGGCTCCACCAATGCGACATTTACTGTGCGCAAGGTCTCCTACGGCATTGGTGTGGAACGTATCTTCCCGACCCATTCACCGATTATCGATAAAATAGAAGTCATCACCCGGGGTCGAGTACGACGTGCCAAAATATACTATCTGCGCAAACTCAAGGGCAAAGCCGCCAGGATCAAAGAACGACGGTTAAATTAAAATCAGAGGGCAGAGAACAGTAGTCAGAGGACAGAAAGCAGAAGTCAGATTTCACGGCGCAGCGTAACCTCTGGCATCCGTCATCTGACTTCTGATATCTGTTTTCTGACATCTGTCATCCGGTGAAAGATTTGTGGGTATTTGAAAAAGAAGCCATCGGAAAAGGCTGCAAGAATATCGCAGGCATTGACGAAGCCGGCCGGGGTCCCCTGGCCGGTCCTGTTGTTTCGGCGGCCGTGATCCTACCCGCCACGTTCCGGAATTCAGAGATCACCGACTCAAAAAAATTATCTCCCCCAAAGCGTCAGCGGCTCTATGATGTGATCTATGCCCAAGCCGTTTCAATCGGCATCGGTATTGTGGATCCGATAGAAATAGATCGGATCAACATTTTACAGGCCTCCTTGCTGGCCATGGCCATGACGGTCGAGAACCTTGTCCCCCGGCCTGACTATCTTCTGATCGACGGAATTTTTCCCATCTCAACCGACCTGCCCCAGCAACCGATTGCCAAAGGTGACGCTTTAAGCATCTCAATTGCCGCGGCCTCAATCATTGCCAAAGTCACCCGTGACCACCTGATGCAAAAATACCATCATTACTATCCTCAGTTCGATTTTCCAAAACACAAAGGATATCCAACCCAAGCGCACCGGGAAGCCATCCGGAAATACGGCTATTGCCCCATTCACCGAAAAAGCTTCAAAGGGGTCAAGGAATACGTTTAGCCTTTGTTATGTGATTTTTTCTACCATTTTCCACCTGGCTGGCGATGCTAGTTTTTTATTGCGGTGATAAGTTAAAGCTAATGCAATACATCGTTTTAACTCTTTTACAGGGACATCATCATTTAAATTGAAATTAATACTCCTGTTTCCTCCAAATTTGAATTTATTAGGAAATTTTTCCTTAAATGCCGGAACTAAATTAGCTGTGCATTTAAAGAAAATTGAATAATTCTCTTTTTGGGATTCTTTCCAAGCAATTCTAATGGTGCTTCCACTTTTTGATTCTGGAGTGAGATAACTTGGCTCTCCCCACTTAAGTGTTTCTTCTATTTTTCCAATTCCTTCAATTGATGCCGCTGTGTCAAATATTAATTGCCGTAGAAACATTAGCTTCGATTTAATATTATGTGGATATGAATTAAAAACATCCGCAACTTCTGAATTCATTTGGAAATTTAATTTCATAAATTATATGGGTCTCTTGGGTGCAGCTGGCCACCCACCTGCAAATTTTATGTGCCTTAATTTATTCGTCTCCTGAATTTCTGTCTTTAAGAACTCCAGTTCTGAACACCCTGCTGTGACGATACCAAGCTTATCTTCGGGTTCAATTTTTTAATTTCTATAATTTTTCAAAAGGAAGTTCCGATGGTATATATTAAATATTTTAACATTCATAAATAGTTTTAACGGCCTTGCATTCAACTTCCTACGAAATTTTATCGATGGAAGGTTTGAAAAATGTGCTATAGCAAATAAGTTCGTGCGGCCCATATCGGCCAAATGTTTATATAATTGATATTTTAGGTATGGAGCCAGAGACCTGCCCTGATAAGCACTCAAGGTTCTTTGTCCGAACAAATATGCTTCATTTTCTTTGAGTTCAAAAGAAAAAGAATACGCTGTGTTATCGCATTTCCGAAGATTGTACCAGGCCCAAGCAACAAATTTGTCTTTATATTTAATGCCCATGCATTTACATCCTTCTGATAACACCTGCAACATCTTCTCTTCTGAATAATCTCTCTCGGCTTTCACGGCTAGGTATGCCATATCAGTCGATGTGAGGTGTTCAACTTCTATCGGCTCAATTTTAGGTTGAATATCCACATCCACATCGCCAAATAAGCCCTCTTTGAAAAGGTAGAAAAGGCTGAATTCAAATTTTTTCTTCTTCAACCCGCCATAAATTAAATTTAAAATCAAACCATCTCTTTTGCTCTGTTTAACTTTATATAATATTTCATTCAATTGATTCATAAACATAAATTATATTTATTTTCAATTACTTAAAGTGATCGATTCCATAGCGCCCCAAAAAATTATGAGCTATTCTTCTGAAATCGTATTTTCAGCCAGGAAAGAACGTCATCATAGCTTTGTTTTTGTTTAATATACTAATCGTTGCGGCCTTCCAACTCAACGCCCAGGCCATCGGCAATGCGATTGACAAAGGCATAGTAGGCCGTTATGGCGCATATGTCGTGGATGGCCCGGTCGCCAAACCCTTGCGCACGCAGCAAGTTGACGTTCGCTTCAGTCATATCGCCTGGCGCGCGGGTGAGCTTAATGGCATAGTCCAACATGGCACGATCAGCTGCCTGCAAATCGGCCTTTCGATAATCCGAGGCCAATGAGGCCAACAGTTTTTCATGATCGGCACCTACCACGCCTTTAACTTCCAACAATCGACGGAGTCCCGCCCCGTGATGGTGCAGTCAATAGCGACATTTGTTTTCGGCCGATACGACCACGGCGATCATCTCCCGCTGAACTCTGTTCAGGGGACCTTTACTGTACATCACCTGTTTATATAGGTCATAGTGCTGCCGCATGGTTCGGCTGTGAACACCGTGGATCCTGAGAATGTTGTCCTGATCCGGAACCCGTTCCTCAGGAGGAATCATTTCTTCAGCTATGTAATCGATGTATGCCATTTTCGGCTCCTAAATGATTGACCATGTGTCGAACGGTAAATCTTTCTTTTCCCCATTGTTATTCAAAAGACCAATTCCGGGCGAAAGGGCAGGCGCCAGCCAGTTTGTACTGAAAGCGCTCCAACAGCCGTGTCCGGGCAATGGAAGCGCTGCTGGCTTCTTCCTCGGAGTGCACCCAAATAAGCTCTATCATGCCGTTGTTGAAGAAGAAGCGACGGTATTGCGTACCTTGGCCGGGGTGAATGTTCAGCGCTCCTTCAACCATACCCGCAGCCACTAAAATATCGGCATCAGGCGCCCCGGCGCCCACGAACACAAATGCGTGATCAAATTCTAAGGCCATTCTTAGACATCCAAGTCATTACGATGATTAAAGTATTGTCACATAAAGGTGATAAGCTCACCTCCAAAGCAACTACCGATGCCGAAGGCCGTGGCTCCCGGGCCAAGTGGTACGAGCGGTACTTTAAGAAGCAGTATGTTCTTTTAATAATTACTTCGTGAAAAGTACCTCTCCGCCAGTCAAATCTCTAATAACATGGAGGAACCTATCTTTATCGTTTTTAGGGAGTTCAATTTTAAACGAGACATCAGCCTCATATTTTGCCTCAATAATCTTAGAATTAAAGGATTCAATCATTTGTTTAACAGCAGCAATTTTCGAATAATCTAAAATAGCTGTTAAGGTAATAACATCCCTTTTTTCTTTAATAGACAGGCCTGCAAGTGCGTTTTTGACAGAACCAGAATATGCTCTTACAAGTCCTCCTGTTCCGAGTTTTGTACCTCCGAAATACCTTGTAACAACCGCAACTATTTCTCCAATTTCAGAATGTAAGAGAGCTGTCAGAATTGGTTTTCCTGCTGTTCCGTGAGGCTCTCCATCATCGCTCATCCCTATTCGGGCGGTATCCCCGGGAGGGCCGGCAACATATGCCCAGCAATTATGCGTTGCATCTGGAAATTCATTTTTAATGATAGAAATGAAAGCCTTTGCATCCTCTTCAGTAAAAGCACGCGCCACTGTTG
>JASFFJ010000030.1:0-21703 GCA_050124355.1 Desulfobacterales bacterium
CAATGACTTTTGCAATTTCATTTTTCTGTTTTTTCTCTTTGAAATCGATAAACTTTATCTTGATGAGTTCATGTCGATCAAATGCCTGTTCGGTGGAGGCGATCAAGGCATCGGTTACCCCTTTTTGCCCGACAAATACGACGGGCTTCAAACCATGAGCAAGACCTCTGAGATATTTTGCCTGAAGACCGGTTAATTTTTTCATTGGATTTTCTTTTCTCCAGATATCGTTAATGGGTTGATTGGTTAGGTGAATATTAATATAAATTTATCCCATACTTGCAAAATAATGGGACATTTGATATCTCAGCAATCGTAACTTGCCGAATTAACGACCATAATTCACCTATTTACCCAGTCAACTATTCAACCAAGTTTGAAATTACCAAATAGGAGGATCAGAAATGACGTCCGAGAGTTATCCCCAGGAAGCGGTAAAATTTCATATTCAGGCCTATCAAAAACCGAAAAACATCCAACTTTTGAAAAAGACCCATGTTTCTTTTTCCGGCTCTCCCCAAAAACACCCTTATGATACCGATAAAGTAATATTGGTGGCTGATCCGTTTAGCACCAATACCCTTTATTACGAATTCAACAAAAATGATATTTCTTATCTTGAAGAACTACCCAACCTCGTAAATCTGGATGGCGAAACCATCACTATGGTAAGGATTTGGGTAAAAAAGATGAGCGTCGGCATTCGCTGCTCTCCATTTATTGTCGAAGACACCCGAATGCCGGCAATTGGATCGTGAAATAAAGCTGACTCCGCTTTTACAATGTCGTCCCGTTTTTATTTCCATGGAGTCAATTGTCATCATTTTGGATTTTAGATTGCGGATTTTCGATTTAAGGAATTCTGTCAATTTAATAAAAAATGATAGAGCGAAGCGATACAAATAATCCGAAATCCAAAATCTAAAATTCTCCATATTAAGGTAGTTTAACAGAATAAAATTAAGCTAAAAGTAAGAGCCATATATGGAGGGTTTAGGGCGCTTCAATCCACTTTCGATAGGAACGGGCCTCTTTAGCGGTAAGTTCATCGCCTGCCTGCCCGGCGAGCTTCTCCGCACGGCTCAGCCAGGTCAACGCCTCGCGGCTCTCTCCCTGCCGTGCGGCACTGCGTCCGGCCCGCAAGTAACGCTTTGACGCATCCGACAGTTTGCCCGCCTGCTCACAAGCCCAGGCCGCTAAGGCCAGAGCGTTCACCATCTCGCTGTAATCGAAATTCTCACGCCGAAACTCGGCGGTCTTGTCGAATGCTTCAATGGCCTCATTCCAATTGCTTTGAGCCATCGCCAGGCGCCCCACCAATTCCTCACGGTCGGCCCGCAATCCCACCACAGAGGGCGTTCCCAAGGATACGATCTCCTGACGAAGTTGGTTGATGTCATCCCATTCGCCGGCAATCAAACCTCGTAAAAAATGGGTTTTACCCCGCACCGCCTCAGACAGCCGGCTCGGCTCCAGCAAAATGGTATCCGTAAGCTGCCAGGCGTCATCCAATTTGCCCATGCGCTGCACGATAGTGGCCTGCAGCAGAAGGATATCCGGCGGTATGCTGCGACCGGCTCGGGTTAATTCGGCTCTGGACTGATTCACCCGATCAAGGGCTTCACCGTACGAGTTTAACCCTACCAGACAAACTGCCAGGTTGTACTGAGAGTCCACAATGGAATTCACATCGTCAAGTACATAGGCCCGCTCCAAAGCCTGATTGTAAAGGTCTGCCGCTTGTCGGAACCGGCCATGGTCAAAGGCCGTCCGGGCTGCTCGGTTTATCCGTTCAAATTCCACATCAACATCCGCTCGATTCTGTTCGATCGGCGACGTGCTGCAGCCAATACCACCGATGAGAATTATAACGACACTCAATCCTATCAGGTAACGAATGCCGTGACGCCGTTGACCTTCGGTCATGGTTTCACCTCCAGCGGTGAGATTCGAGTAGACTCACTGGATGTTCGACCGGCTTTACCGCCCAACAGCCAACTTGACTGAAGTTGTTTCAGCAGTTGCTCCAGCTCCGCCATGACCTGCTGGGTCTCGAGCATCAGCACGGGAATACTATCGGTGGCATCACCCATATTTTCAGCGATGCGGGGAAGTTGCGGGGTCGTCTTGCTTAAATCGTCCATCACAGCTTTTACGGAGGCCAGGACCTCTTTGAGTCTCAAGGTAACCTCCGGTAAATCCTTGGACTGTTTGTTGATGTTTGCTGATATTTTAGAGACGTTTCCCACGGTGGTTTCAAGTTCGTTAAAGAGCGGATCGAGTCGCGCTATGTTTTTGTTAAGCAGTGAAATCAGCGCCTCGACCTCCTTCATCAGCGAATCCTCAGAAATCAGCCGCCCGACCGTACCCTTGCCTCGGCTGAGTTCACCCGAAATAGCATTCAGATTGGCCAGCAGCTGATGCATGTCACCCTCAGGATCCTGCAGTTCTTTCACCACCGTCAAGAATACGCGGATGGCTTGCTTAGTATCGTCAAGGATCGGAAACACTTTGGTGCGCAAGTCGTCGAGTATCGCCCCCATCGATTCGGTTGGTGCTCGATCAGCAACCGCTGTGATAACAGCGTAGTCCCAGTCAAGCGGTTCTCCAGAGCCCCTCGAAATATGCAGATATGAATCTCCGGCGACACCATACTTTTTGCGGATAACCGCCGTGGAGTCGCGCCTTACAAACGCTTTCATGTCACTTTGAATTTGTACTTCGGCGTGCATCTGCTGGTCGGGGCTGATGACGATTCTGGTCACTTTGCCGGCTTCGGTGCCCAGGATTTCCACTTCTGCGCCTTCTGATAGTCCAAACAGGCCGTCCGATGGCAGTATGACCTTAATTCTCTCACCAGGATTCAACCATTCTCGAACCTGACCGGAGAAAAGAAAAGCCGCACCGAAAATACTCACTGTCAGAATCACGAAGATACCGACAACCTGATTGGCATATCGAAAATGCGTTTGCTGGTAAGTCGAACTCACCGAGCCACCTCCATCAGTTTGCGTGCCGTTAACCGGTAACGATGGGTTACCGGCAGCATAGAATCATTCCAGACCTGATCCTCCAGGGTTAGCCAGATTACACCACACCCCCACTCGAAAGCCTCGCCGATTGCATTTATCAGCGGTGGCAGTATCTCGGGATAGACGCCGAAAGTCGGCTCCTCCAGCAAAATCAGTGACGGTCGACCGAGAAAGGCGCGGATGCAGGCGGCACGCTGATGATCGGCCCTCATCATATCATCCGGCAATCCGCTGGGCAGCCCCGGCAGTCCAAAATGTTCAGCCAGACGCGCAGCCTCATCACGAAGTTGTGCAACTTTTCGTCGGGTATGGTGCAGCTGGGGCAACAAGATGTTCTCCAGTAGCGTTAGGCGATTGACCCAGTTGCCGAAGGTAAACACGCGACCGATCCGTCCCCGCAGGGCATTGGCAGTGTCGGACGGAAGCGCCGACCAATCCTTTCCCAAGAAAAAGATGGCGCCCTCGGCTGCCGGATGCAAGCCGCAACAGGCATCGGCCAGAACCGATCCGAAGCGGGGACGTTCCAGATTAATCAGGGCCAGATCACCGCCGCAAAGATCCATTTCAAGATCAATGGTTTCACCGCCGCCGCCTTGCTTGGTCACTAGCTTGACGTTTTCGAAACGAAGGATGCTTCTTTGTTCGGCAATGCCTCTCATCATGTTTAGGTATCACCCATCCCGGACAAGCCGCTATTGAATATCGAAGATTAAAGATTTGTAATATCGCTTCGCTCTGCCTTTTCTATTACAATCGATAGCATATTCTGAACACTGACACCCGAAACCTGACACCCAAAAAGAGGAATAAAAATAAAAAAATCGTTACGGCTCCCTATTATGAGTATTTTCGCCTTACTAGGTATATAACCATATGTCACAGCAGCAGGGTTAGCAGGATAGATATCAACAGCGCCGTCAGGGCGGATTTTGTAACACAATGGGGCAATGCTGCCAAGAGATCGGATCTGGAACCGCTAACCGACAAACCGGTTGTGCTGGCCATTAAAGCCACCACAAATCCGGTCGAAGTTGTTTTAAGGAGTGTCGTTGCAAAGTCTTCAGGTCCCATCTTTGAGAGAATCCCAAAAATAAAATCTTGCAAAGTGAAATCCATGGATCCAAGCGCATTGCCCGCCAAAAAACCTGAAACCAGGGCAACCGTGATAAATGCAATCGTTAAGCTGAACATGCACACCGAGACGGCCACCACCCGCGGGACAATCAGGAAAAGGAAGGGATCGACCCCCTGGGCATCCAGCATCCGAACCTGTCCGTCAATTCGCATATTGCCAAGCTCCACCAGAATGACTGATCCACTGCGCCCGATCACGGTTAGTGCCACGAACAAGGGTGCCACTTCACGCACCAGAACTGTAACCAGAATGGGAGCATTATATTCGGTCTGGCCGAATAAACCCAGCCAATAGATTGCCTGGTATACAACGCCAAATCCGACGAGACTGCCGGTGATCAGGATAAAGGGCAGCGCCCGAATACCGACTTGGCGGCATTGTTCCAACAATTCCGCCCGCACCGTACGCCGCCAGGTTAACGGTCGTAGACTCTGACGGAAGACGGCAACCGCAATACCGGAAAACTGAATCAACCCCTGCACCTGATAAATAGTCCATTGACCGACAATCGCCGCAAAACCACCCGGTCGTGTCTTGGAAGCCGTCTGCCAATCATGGCCGGCAACCATCTGCTGAGATTTTCTCATATTCGCCCCGTCAACAAATAGGTTGAAATTTCACCGATGTTTTGTAGATAAAATCGCCCTCGAACCTTAAAGAGGTAGTTTTGCCGCAAACGCCGATAGGTCGTTTCACTGACCTGAATGCCGCCGGTCACACCATTGTCGGCCATCATGGATGCCGTGCTGACAGCTTCGCCCCAAATATTGTAGGATTTCTGACGTTGCCCTACCGATCTACCAATGACGCCCCCCGTATCAATTCCAATTTTAAATTCCATCGGTTTATCGAGATCTGCGAAAAGATGACTGCAGGTATCCTGAAAGCCCAGCGCCAAATCAGCGATCGCATTAACGGGGTGATTCGAAGGATCCTGCATGCCGGTTGCACATACCATCTGATCGCTGAATATTTTCCAATAATCAAGCCGGCCGGCCTCAACAAGATCCTCAAAATGGCAGATCAGATGATCAACTGCCGCGGTCTGTTTATCCCCGCTGCCAAAATACTGAGCAAGGGAAAAAGGGTCGGTAAAACGCAGCACGAGCACAGGAACATTATCGTATACATCCGCTTTGATGCTGCTTTGGGTAAGACCCTGCCTCAGCAGACGTTCTGCAAAGCGTATTTTCGGACCCTTTGCTTTCTGATGCTGACCGGCCTTTTGGAGTCCGGCAGTTTCTTTAGAACCGGTTTTATCGACCATGGAAATGCCAGCTGCACTATTTGAAATGGAGATACGGTCATTTAAGTTACCGGCCGTTTTGTCACTTTTGTTTTGGTCGTCGGTTTCATCAGACGTCCCGGTTGCCGCCAGTCGCAAGGCCAACATGCCGGCAATGGCCCGCGCAAACGAAATCTCTTCAGATTTCCAGACCCGAATGGTCTCCCTGTGTTCGAACCAAATGGCCCCGGCCAGCGTACCACCGGGCATGACCGGAATTGCCAATAGCGAAGTGCAACCAAGGGGCCCCAGGTAAACCCGATGCAGCTGTGACGTTCGGGGATCGTCGGCGCTATCAGCGATAATGACCGCATCGCCCTTGATTAAATCCTGCCACAGCTCAGGATAATCGTCTAAATGCAGCACGGTACCCCGCGTGTGGCCGTTTAACTCTCGGTCGTAACTATCTTCACACTTTAAACTGTTTTCATCCTGATAGTATCCCCATACGCTGGTCCTTCTGACCGCCATGGTACCAGACACAATCTCGGTAAGCTCTTCAAGGGACTCGATATCCTCAGGATCCCATAGGGCCGTTTTTGCGGCCAGTTCCGAAAACGCCCGGCTTTGAGCCTCGATTTCCTGCTTGCGCTCAAGTACCAGCTGGGCGTTACGGTCGGCTCTGAGGCCCTGGTGGACAAGCAAAACAGCTAAAATACCGGCGATAAGGATAACGATACTGGTCCTCAACAGCACCTTTCGCAGATCGTCTCTGAGAAAGCCGACGAAATCTTCTTCGGAAACAACGATCATGACCGACCAGTCCCGACCGACGGTCGACTTCAAGGAGGTGATGGTATTGAGATATCGGCGATCGTCAACGCTGAGTACGCGCATGCCGTGTCCGTCGATTTTAAAGCGATTGAACGCACGGGTCAGGACCGGATCTTCGAGTTCATCCAGCATTACCGTCTCCAAAGCGTCGCCGGAGCGTTTAAACGTGCGATCCATCTGCGGGTAGGCCACAAGCGTACCGTCATCTTCAATGATCATTGCGCGGCCGTTGGTCCCAATCTTCAACTTGGCCAGAAATTCACTGATTTTCTCCAGCTTAATGTCGATCCCCACCACAGCAAGGAGTTGATCATCTTGCGAAAAAATTGGATAAGATACGGTGATTCCGGGCTTTTTGTCCGTAAAAAAAACATAAACATCAGACCAATATATATCGCTGGTTTGCACTGCTCCCATATACCAGGATCGCTCGCGCGGATCGTAATTATCCTGATTTGAAGTTTCTGTTTTAACCACATTGTTTGCCGCATCCCGCCGTACCCATGTAACTTTTACGTTTGACGGTTGGCGCTCAATGACTTTTGTGTCGATGCTGCCGTCCGGATTTTGCTTGTGCATAACAAAATTGCCCTTCGGATTGGCAGCAAAAAAACTGGACAGCTGCGGGTAGGTTTTGATCAGCTGGAGTCCAAGGGGAGTTCTGTACGGCGACCAAACCTCGTCAATGCGTTCTCTCAATGTTTCAGCGCCAATCCTGACAAGGTTTGATGCCGGCATCAGATAAGCGTCGGCTTCGCTCTGAATTCGCTGATCCAAAGCTTTCAGCATATCTTCCGACAGGGCCAGCGTATCCCGACGGTTGTTGTAGTAACTCACCATGGTGATCGTCATGATCGACGCCAAGATAAGAAAAACGCCCCCTATCGGTATGATCACCCGCAGCAGCCGGCGTTTTAATCGCTGCCGTCGGGTATTGGTGTCCAGGTTGATGTCAACCAGCTCTTCGGCGTGCAAAATCTTGCTCCTTGGGGCCTCGGGCCACTCGTAATAACAGCACGGTCTTGGCTCGCTTCGCTCACAATTGCAGTGCAGTATTACATCGAAGAGAAATGCTATCGACGTTTATTGAGAAGACAGAGCGAAGCCTCCGGCTCGTAAAGGTTGTAGCGCCTACGCCTCGGAAAGCGATACAACAAATCTTCAATTCCGGCTTGTCCGGGTTGGGATAGGAAAAAAATAGCCAGCCGGCGGTCGTCGTTCCGGCTGGCAGTTTTTTTGTCATCCTTCGCAAATCCGAACGGTATTCTCATCATCCGGTTTCACTGTTTTATCCCGCCAGCGGAAACTTGGGCTGAATGATGTTGTAATAGGCCTGCTCCGATACGGTACCCCAGGTGCCGACCACCTTCTGGAATTTCTTGAAGGACTCATTCACTTTCGTGGCCATAGGGGTCTTGGCAGCTTCTTCTTCAACGACCTCTACCGCCATGAGTCGCAAGGCCTTAAACACCTCGTCCGGAAATTTAAGCAGTTGGACTTTATGCTTATTGATCAAGGTCTGCAAGGCCTCGCCGTTGTTGGCGTCGAACTGGGGCAGGACCCAGGCTTCGTTTTCCATACAGGCGGCGTTAAGAATGTGTTGCAAATCTTTGGGAAGAGATTCGTAGGCCTTTTTGTTGAAAAAATACTCCAGGTAGGTCCCGGGTTCGTGAAAGCCGGGATAGTAGTAGTACTTAGCTGCCTGATAGAGGCCAAGGCGCAGGTCGTGATAGGGCCCGACCCACTCGGTGGCATCGATGACGCCCCGTTCGAGGTTGGTGAAAATCTCACCACCCGGTGTCAGTACCACGGTTCCGCCCGCTTTGGCAACGACCTTGCCGCCCAGGCCCGGGATGCGCATCTTCAGGCCTTTAAAGTCATCGATGGTGTTGATTTTCTTGTTGAACCATCCGCCCATTTGAACACCGGTGGAACCAGCGGGACGCGGCACCAGGTTAAACGGTGCGTAGACTTCTTCCCAGAGCTTCAACCCATCGCCGCCGTGGAACCAGGCTGACATCCCTTGGGCATTCATGCCAAAAGGTACGGCCGAAAACCACTGGGTCGCCGGCTCTTTTCCGGCCCAGTAGTAGGAAGCACCGCTGCCGACTTCCACCGTACCGTCTGATACCGCTTGAAAGCTCTCCAAAGCCGGTACCAGTTCGCCGGCCGCGAACACCTGAATCTTGAGTTGACCACCCGTCATCTCATCGAGTCTTTTGGCCAGCCGCTCACACCCCTCTTGCAGCACCGGCAGCTTGGGCGGCCAGGTGGTAACCATTTTCCAGCGGTATGATTTTTGTGCCAACACTGCAGGGGCATTTATTGTGGTGGCGGCGACCGCTGCCGCTCCCAGACCAGCTTTTTTCAGAAAATCACGTCGTTTCATGAGAAACCTCCTTTTTCAATAAAAGATGATTTTACAATTGCGGAACCTACGATATCGCAAGCTGCCGCTCGAATGCCGTGGGCTTTTGGTTTGCCCGGCGCTACTTCTACTTAGTGAATTTTAATTTGCTGATAGTCAAAGCCTTAATTGGTCACTCGTCCTTCGACATTCGTCCTTCAATTTATGGTCCGTAAACCAATTCGGGCAACCAGGTGGCAAGCTGCGGAAAGAGTACCACGATGGCGAGCCCGATCATCTGAAAAAGAACAAATGGAATGATGCCCCGGTAAATGTGGCCGGTAGTGACCTCCGGCGGTGTCACCGCTTTGAGATAAAAAAGTGAAAACCCGAATGGCGGCGTCAAAAACGATGTTTGCAGATTGACCGCCAGCAAAATGCAGAACCAGATCGGGTCGTAGCCGAAGTCAATCATAATCGGCGCTAATACCGGTACGTGAATAAAGGTGATTTCAATGAAGTCCAGGAAAAAACCGATAAAAAAGATGAGGAGCATGACGATGGCCAATACGGCGTTATGACTGTATTTGTGGGCAATACCTCCAAGAAAGTCCCGGACAATCTCATCGCCGCCAAGACCCCGAAAAACCAGACCGAAAGCGGCCGCACCGCACAGGATGATAAAGACCATGCAAGTCAACCGCACGGTGGTGTGCATGACCTCGTGCAGGGTGGCCAGGTTGAGTTTTTTATTGGCGATCGTTAGGGCGGTTGCGCCCACTGCACCCACGGCGGCCGCTTCGGTAGGTGATGCAATGCCTGCAAAAATAGACCCCAACACCGCAACCATCAGAAAGAGTGGCGGGACCAGCGCCTTGGCAACACGAACGGCAAGCTGTTTGGGGCCTATCGCCGCCAATTCTTCTTTTGAAATTGCCGGGGCCACCCCGGGGCGCAAGTATGCAGCGATAAGTATGTAAATGATAAAAAGACCCACCAGGAGCAGTCCCGGCAGGACGGCTCCCATAAACACGTCCCCCACGGACACCCCGACGATATCTGCGATGAGTACGAGAACGATGCTTGGCGGGATAATTTGTCCCAGGGTACCGGAGGCGGACACCGTTCCGGTTGCAAGCTCCTTTTGATAACCACGTCTTAACATTGTGGGAACGGCCAGAAGTCCCATCGTCACGACGGTGGCCCCCACGATACCAGTTGACGCGCCCAGGAGCATTCCCACCACGACGACCGATATCGCCAGCCCCCCTCTCAGGCGGCCGAATAACAGGCCCATGGTATCTAAAAGCTCTTCGGCCAGTCCGGACCGTTCCAACATCACACCCATAAACACAAACAGGGGCACGGCCGCCAGGGTTACATTGGTCATGCGACCCCAGATTCGCAATGGCAGCAAATTAAAAAAATCCCAGCCAAAGCCGATCATACCAAAGGTCAGGGCGGTGCCCAGCAACGTGAAAGTAACGGGAAAGCCGGCCATTAATAAAATGGTCAAGGCTAAGAACATCCAGGCGGCTAAGTAATCCATCAGGATGGCTCCTCCCCTGCTTTTTCGATTCCCAAAATCTGCATGAAGCTGTGCAGGCCCATGGAAATGCCCTGCAAAAGGAGGAGGGTGAAGCCTGCCGGGATACATCCCTTTATGATAAATCGAAAGGGGATACCACCCGGATCCGGTGACCCCTCGAGCATTGCAAATGAGGTCATCGTAAACTTCCATGAAGTCGTAATCACCATAATACAGCCGGGAATGAGAAAGAGAATCACACCGAAAAAATTAATCCAGGCCCGGCCCCTTAATCCCAGACGCTGATAGATGATATCCACCCGCACATGCCCATCGTGGAGAAGGGTGTAACCGGCACCGATCAGGAAAATAAAGCCAAACAAATGCCATTCCAGCTCCTGGGTAAATACAAAACTGGTATTGAGGATATAGCGCATGAGGACATCGACAAAGACCACCATTACCAGTCCGGCCGTCATCCAGGCGACACCACGGCCGACCCATTCGTTCAGGGTATCGATCCAACGGCTAACGGTCTTGAGTGCATTCATTTTTACAATCCATGTCTATCAAAATTGAATTTACCGCAAAATAAAAATATTAAACTTGGAAGATATAGATAAAACATGGTCGAGAGTCAAGAACTAATGCCGATCATTTTCATCTCACCCTTGCCAATTAAGTTCAAAATATATTATAAGCTTTGGGGCCTACTACATTTAAATACTTGATACTATTTTCTGCCTATTATTTATAGCAACTCAGGTTAGTGCCTAACCGACTGTGGACTTTCTATTAATCGGATAATATCTTTATCGCTGACAGTTTAAATAGATTCCGACAAATCCTAACAAGGAGATTCCTATGACCCCGTCACTTTATTGGCCGGATAAATATGTTGAAAACACAAAAAAAGTTAACGAAGCCCTGAAAATCATTCGGCCCGGACAACGGGTGTTTATCGGCTCCTCCTGTGGTGAACCCCAGCATTTGGTCCGCGGATTGTCAGAATTATCGAATTACTTTAGAGATATCGAAATCGTCCGGCTGTTGACGCTGGAGACGACGCCACTGACCTTGATTGCCAACAAACCCGATGATCAGAGTATAAATATTCGATCCTTTTACCTGGGTTCGGCCAAGCCCAAAAGGATCGCCAGCAACCAGCGCTTTATTACCCCCATCAACATGTCGGCGATTCCACGATTGTTTAAAAGCCGCCTGTTACCGATTCATGTCGCCCTGATTCAGGTTTCACCGCCGGACGATTTCGGTTGGATGAGTTTGGGGGTTTCGGTTGATATCACTTTGGCCGCTGCGCAATCTGCCGACCTGGTGATCGCTCAGGTCAACGCCAATATGCCGCGGGTATTGGGTCGCAGTTTTATCCATGTTAATGATGTTGATTATTTTGTCGAATACGATGAGCCCCTGTTGACCATCGGCGCAAATCCCGAAATGACGGCTGCCAATGATATCGGCAGATTGATTGCCAGAAGGCTGATTGACGACGGATCAACGCTCGCCATCGGCTTGGGAACCACATCGGAAGCCGTCATGCTGGCATTATCGGATAAAAATGATCTTGGCATCCACACAATGTATATGACCGATGATATCATGCACCTGTTTGCCAAAGGCGTCATCACCAATCGTAAGAAAGGTTTTAATGACGGCAAAATGGTTGCCAACAGTGCCATCGGCTCAGAGGATCTATATGAATTTCTAAATGATAATCCGGCCGTCGAGTTTCATCCCTCCGATTATGTCTGCAAGCCGGCAATCATTGCCGCCCATAATAAAATGGTCTCCATGAGTGTGGCCATGTCGATTGACTTGACCGGTCAGGTGGCAGCCGATGCCATGCCCCAGACTCATTTTTCGGGAATTACCGGCATCTCTGATTTTTTGAGAGGGGCGGTTCAATCACCGGGCGGCAAATCGATCTTGATGCTGCCATCCACCAGCATGCAGGGTAAGAAAAGCCGTATTGTCCCGATGCTTGAGGATACCGCAGTGGCAGCTTCCAGGGGGGATGTTCATCTTGTCGTCACAGAGTTCGGGGCGGTTAATTTATTCGGCAAAAGCCTGCAGGAGCGGGCCATGGCCATGATCAGCATCGCCCACCCCGAGTTTCGCGAAGAACTTTTTTTTGAGGCCAAAAAGATGGGCCTTCTCAGCACCGAGAGAACCCTGAATGAATCCATCCACGGGGTCTATCCTATCCACCTGGAAGAAACCATCAACATAGAAGGCGTGGAAGTGACGGTACGACCCGCCAAACCTGTCGATGAAAGAAGAATTCAAGAACACTTTTACAACCTGGATAAGGATGACGTCGTGGCCCGCTTTTTCCACGAAAAAACCAGTTTCTTAAAAGAAGAGGTTGAAGGGGTTTCTCAGATAGATTATGTGAATGACTTGACCATTGTGGCGGTTGTCGGCGAATTTGGTTTCGGCCGGGTGGTGGCTCTTGGAGAATATCTGATCGATCCGGCCACCAACATTGCCGAAATTGCTTTTTCCGTCAGCAAAGATTATCAAAAAAAGGGGATGGGCAAAATCCTGATCAGAAAGCTGGCTTCGGCCGCCCGGGAAAATCATCTTTCCGGTCTGGTTGCCTTCACATCTCCCCGCAATCGCGGCATGATCAAACTGTTTAACGAGTTGCCTTATAAAGTGCAGTCCTCTTTCGACGGGGATATGCTGACCTTGCGCTGTAAGTTTGATGAACCGGCACAATGAATGACGGGTTACGAGTTGCGGGTTACGGGTTGCTAAGTTACGGGTAAAAAAGGGCATAGAGCATAGGGTATAGCGCATAGAGAAGAATTCCGAATTCCAAATTTCTGTTTTCCGCCCTGTGATATCTGTTTTCTGTCCTCTGACCTCTGCTTTCTGTCATCTGTCATCTGAACTCTGTCATCCGACTTCTGACATCTGACTTCTGTTTTCTATCATCCGCCCTCTACAATCTGACATCTGGCAACGAGAGGAATTGAAAATGGCTACGCATACGATTCGATTTTTGCCTTACGAGACGACAATTCAGGTTCAGGACGGCAATACCATTATTCGTGCTGCCCTGGAGGCCGGTGTACATGTGAATGCATCCTGTGGGGGTGAAGGCGTCTGTGGTAAATGCCGCGTTCTGATCGAAGATGGTGCCGTTGACGGTGGGATCTCGGAAAAACTGAGCGAAAAGGATCGGGAAAAAGGCTATCGTCTCGCCTGCCGCGCGATCGTTAAAAGCGATCTTGTGGTTCGAATTCCCGTTGAATCCACCATCGACGCCGGTGTACTTAAACTCCAGGCCGCCCCTCGGCGGACGGCTCATATCAGTGAATTTGACTTTGAAGAGCTCAAAGAAAAGGGTCTGTTTGACGCACCCGTGGAAAAAAAATATTTACAGCTTCCCGCACCCACCGCCCAGGACAACCTGCCCGATATTACCCGACTGATCAGCTATCTACAACTCGAATATGATGAACATCGTCTGGAAGTCGACCTTTCCGTGATTCGCAAAATACCGGAGGTGATCCGCCAAGACGATTTTAAGGTGACAACAACCCTGCTCCGACCGGTGCGCAAAGTCGGTAAAACCCGTTTGATAAATGTTCAGCCCAGTGATACGACTCGTCAAAATTATGCCATTGCAATGGATATCGGAACCACAACAATCTATGGCCAGTTGATCGATTTGATCACCGGTGAGGTTCTGGCCGAACATGGGGAGTTCAACGGGCAAATCAGTTATGGTGAAGATGTCATTTCACGCATTGTCTTCGCAGAAAAACCGGGTGGTCTGGATAAAATAAACACAGTGGTTATTGAAACCATCAATAAAATCCTGAAAAAGATTGTGAAAAAATCCCGCGTCGATCCGGAGGATATTGCCACCATTACCTTGGCCGGCAATACCACCATGACTCAGCTAATGTTGGCCGTTAATCCACGGTCGATTCGTCGTGCACCATATGTGCCGGCCGCCACCCTCTATCCGCCCATAAAAGCCGCCGATTTGGGCATGGATCTGGTGGGGCACGTCACTGCTTTGGTATATCCTGCGGTTTCGAGTTATGTGGGCGGGGACATTGTTGCCGGGGTGATGGGATCCGGAATTTATCGCAGTGAAGCCCTTACCCTCTATCTGGATGTCGGTACCAATGCTGAAATTGTGATTGGCAACAAAGAATGGCTGGCCTGTGCAGCCTGCTCTGCCGGCCCGGCCTTTGAGGGTGGCGGGCTGAAATTCGGGATGCGTGCTGCCAAAGGGGCCATTGAAGATTTCTCCATGGATCCGGTTACCCTTGAACCAATGATCTTTACCATCGGGAATGTCCGTGCCAAGGGTATTTGCGGGTCCGGGCTGATTATTATGACAGCCGTCATGTTTGAGATGGGCATTATTAACAACCTGGGTAAATTTGATCGCGATCTGGACACCCCCCGTATCCGTGAAGACAACGGTGTTTTTGAGTATGTACTGGCATGGAAAGATGAAACCCAGATTGATCGTGATGTAACCCTTACCGAAATCGACATCGAAAATCTCATCCGGGCCAAGGGCGCCATTTACAGCGGTTGCATGACCCTGCTGACAGAGGTGGGAATGGGCATTTCAGACATTGAGCATATCATTTTGGCCGGTGGATTCGGCAGTTATGTGGATCTTGAAAAAGCCATGACCATCGGACTGCTGCCGGAAATCGACCCGAATAAGGTCACGTTTATTGGAAACGGCTCATTAATGGGTGCCAGAATGAGTTCCCTAACCAATCGTATCCGGCAGGATGTCGCAGAAGTCACAAAAAAAATGACCAATTTTGAGCTATCGGACACACCTTCCTATATGGATAATTATGTGGCCGCCCTCTTTTTACCTCATACAGATATGAACCAATTTCCAACCTTAAAATCCCGCCTGGAAGCGCGAAAAAAATGACGAACTGAATGTGATTTAGTTAGAAATTTACGTTCAGATCCGCTCTGCTCTTGACAAAGCTGATTACTCCAGATAAATGATCGTATTCGGCCATTTATAGGGACCGACGGGTTTTGTAGTAAGGGTTGTTTTATATCTATCTAGTATGAATTAAATCTCAGAAATCAAGTTATAAATCAGCGGCCACCAGCAGAGGTGGCCCCGGCCCCTACCTGGGGTCATCCTCATACCCCCAGCTTGCTGATGGTCGCTGATTATCTATAGAGGCGAAAAATCTACCGTATGTAGATGATATACAAAAAATAATCTTATGAAAGGGGGGTTGGAAAATCTAAAGCACCTGTCAGAAGCACGGTTTTATTTGAGGTAAACTCGTTGCATTGTTCTATTTATGGACACTGCAAGCACTAACAGGTAAGCGTATACAAGGAGGTAACATTGGCTTTTGAATTTTTTAAAGAATCCTATACCGGTAATATAAAGGAAATCGCCCTCGGAAAGGGAGATAACGCCGTTACGGTTGGCGGCGAAGCGTGCTATCCCTTTTACCAGTTCGAAGGGGCAATGCCCAACAAACCCAGGATCGCTATGGAGATCTGGGACATGGAACCGGATGAATGGCCGGAGGCAGCCCTGGCGCCCTTCAAGGATGTTATTTCAGATCCTGCCGCCTGGGCTAAAAAATGTGTAACGGAATTCGGTGCCGAAATGATTGTTCTGCAGCTTAAAAGCACCGACCCCAATGGTAATGACGCGTCGGCTGAAGATGCTGCCGCCACTGTCAAAAAAGTCCTGGCTGCGGTTGATGTACCCTTGATCGTATGGGGCACCGCCAACGTCGAGAAAGATGAAGAAGTTCTTAAAAAAATTGCCGAAGAATGCCAGGGAGACAACTTGATCCTCGGCCCGGTGGAAGACAAAAATCACAAAGGTATCGGCGCGGCGGCCATGGGCTTCGGTCATACCGTGATTGCATCTTCTCCCATCGATGTCAACCTTGCCAAACAATGCAACATCCTGCTTGAAAACCTGGGAATGCCCATTGATCGGATGATTATCGATCCGACCACGGGCGGATTGGGGTATGGATTGGAATATTCATATTCCGTAATGGAACGGCTACGCATGGCGGCGCTGGCCCAGGGGGATGACAAATTACAGCTTCCAATCATCAACAATCTCGGCAATGAGGTTTGGAAGTGCAAGGAAGCCAAACAAACGGTCGAGGAGGCGCCCCTGCTGGGGGATCCGGAAAAACGGGGAATTTTAATGGAAGCCGTAGGAGCGGTGGCATACTTGATGAGCGGTTCGAATGTACTGATCATGCGTCATCCCGAATCCATCCGGCTGGTCAGATCTTACATTGATCTACTTTCTGAAGGTGGTGCGGCCTTGGATATTGCGCCGGTTCAAAAACAACTGGCGGATGTGGAGCTGGATCTTTTGTCCCTTTCTCCGGAACCGGATCTGACGATCGAAGCAGAAAAGGAAAAAAAGCCGGCGCCGGCCAAGAAAGCAGCGGCGCCTGAGCCTGCAAAGAAGGCAGCACCCGAGGCCAAGAAAGCCGCTCCGGCGGCACCCAAGAAAAAGGCAGCCCCGGCGCCTGAACCGGCGGCAGCGGTCAAGGCGGATGCGGAAGCTGCAGCCAAAGCTGCTGAAGAAGATAAATTAAGAGCCGAGGCGGATGCCAAAGCCAAAGCGGAAGCCAAGGCCAAAGCCGAGGCAGAGGAAAAAGCCAAGGCGGCTGAAGCAGCCAAAATAAAAGCTGAAGAAGACGCCAAGCGCAAGGCCGAAGAGGAAGCCAGGGCCAAAGCCGCAGCGGAAAAGGCCAAAGTCGAATCCGAATTGGAGGTAATTCGACAGAAACGGGCCCAGGAAAGGGAGGCCCGGATGGCCGACCGAAAAGCCGCTGAACCCGCCCGGCCGGCAGCTAAGAAAGCCAAGAAGGCCGCCAAACCGGCGATGAAACCGGCCGCTGACCAAAAACCGATGGTTGACAAGCTGCTGGAGAATCTGGACTGGGTCCATCGCCGTAACCGGTAATGAAACTGACGGGTGCAGAGCACCCAATCTTTAACAATTTTTCCTATTAGACAATGTGGGGAGGAACCTAGTATGGTAGAAGTTAGTGACAAAAAGAAGGTACCCAAACTTGCCGATCCGGTAGCTGCAACGATAGATTTTGCCAGCCAGCAAATGATTCGACGATCCCAGGAACTGGGCATAGATACGATTTTTGATCGCGCCGTTTCCACGAAACCTTGCAACATCGGGATACAGGGAACCTGCTGTAAGAATTGTGCCATGGGACCCTGCCGGTTGCCTTTGCCCAAGGGCGGCATCGAAGGCGATGACCAGCGCAAGGGCTTGTGCGGCGCTACAGCCAACACTATTGCCGCCCGCAATTTCGCCCGCATGGTGGCCGCCGGTGCTGCCGCCCATTCCGATCACGGCCGCACGGTGGCGGAGGTTTTCCTGTCTGTTGCCAATAAAGAGACGGAAGACTACAAAATAAAAGATTTCAATAAATTACTTGCCATCGCACCCCACTTCGGAGTGGACGTCAAGGTGGAAGTCGACGGCCAGGAAATCGACCGCGATCTTGATGAAATAGCCCTGGAAGTGGCTCAAAAGGCAATGGCTGAATGGGGAAAACCCGAGGGTCAGCTCGACTACCTTAAACGAGCGCCCCAGCCCCTTTACGAGCGCTGGAAAAAACTAGGTGTTTTGCCGCGCAATATCGACCGAGAAATCGTGGATATCATGCACCGCACCCACATGGGTGTGGATCAAGACTATAAGAACATCCTCAAGCAATGCACCCGGGCGTCTCTGGCAGACGGCTGGGGCGGATCCATGATTGCCACCGATCTGCAGGACGTGATGTTCGGCACGCCCTTCCCGCTGCAGTCGGAAGCCAACCTCGGTATCATGAAAGAAGATCAGGTCAACATCATCATACACGGTCATGAACCGGTGCTGTCCGAAATGATTGTGGCTGCGGCCCAATCGAAAGAAATGATCGAGTACGCCAAATCAAAAGGCGCCAAAGGTATCCAACTCGGCGGAATTTGCTGTACGGGCAACGAAATTCTTCAGCGTCACGGCGTACCGCCGGCAGGAACTTTCCTGCAGCAGGAACTGGCAATCATCACAGGTGCCTGCGAAGCCATGGTGGTTGATGTTCAATGTGTATTTCAAAATCTGGCCAATGTGGCCAAATGTTTTCACACTAAACTGATCACCACCCATCCCATGGCCAGAATGGAGCAGGATAACGTAGTACATATTGAATTTGATGAGCATCATGCCATGGAAGACGCCCAGCGGATTGTTAAAATGGCCATTGACAATTTTGAAAATCGCGGTGCCGAAGTAATGATTCCGCAACAAAAAGCAGCTCAGATAGCTGGATTCGGCGTTGAATCCATTGAATACCATCTGGGAGGCACATTCCGGGGATCCTATTACACCCTGAATGACAATATTATTAACGGCCGGATCCGCGGGATTGCTGGCGTCGTTGGCTGCAACAATGCTAGAGGCCGGCACAACGAAGCCCATATTACCCTGGTCAAGGAACTCATTAGAAACGACGTCATCGTCCTGACGACCGGCTGCAATGGCATTGCCTGCGCCATGGAAGGACTCCTGACACCGGAGTCCGCCAAGGTATTTTGCGGACCGGGGCTGACCGAGGTTTGCGAAACTGTGGGAATCCCGCCCGTATTGCACCTGGGTTCCTGTGTGGACAACAGCCGCATACTTCTGGCTGCCACCGAAGTCGTCAAAGCAGGTGGTCTGGGCAATGATATTCAGGATCTGCCGGCTGCCGGCGCTGCGCCGGAATGGATGAGCGAAAAGGCCATCAGCATCGGTCAGTATTTTGTTGCTTCTGGTGTCTACACCCTGTTTGGTGTAACGTTACCCGTCAGCGGGGCACCGGTGTTTCAAAAATATTTGTTTGAAGAACTAGAAAAATTGTATGGCGGCAAATGGGATCTTGAGGCCGACGCCATCCAGATGGCCCGCAAGATGATTGCCCACATCGACAAGAAGCGCAAAGCACTGGGTATCGATAAGGCCAGGGAACGGGTCTTAATGGATATGTCCAGTCGTCAAGCACTTGAAGCATAACACCAGTGATTGAGGAATTAAGGAATTAAGGGATATTGGAATTAAACATATTGATAAGATTCCTTTAAATTCTAACTTCGAAATTTTATTATCGCTAAATTATTAATTACAAAATCTCCCCGAAGGAGGAAAATATGTCAAAATTAGTTGCATTTGCCGCCATCCAGGGTGGCTACAATGTTGTTTCACAGGTGGAAGGAGAATATCAACGAGCGCTGGATACCTTTGATGCTGATACCAAGGTCCAGTTTCCCAACACGGCCTATTATCTGCCCGTGATTTATTCATTGTTGGGAATTAAGGTAGAAACCCTTGAAGATATTAAAAAACCCTTGGATGTCGCTCGTAAGTTGCTGCCGCCTCATGTCAAAGGCATGAATCATTTGCCTTACCTGGGCCCGTTGCTGGACGCAGGCATGGCTACCTTATTCTGCTTTGAGATCCGTGAGGCGCTGCGCTATCTTAATGAGCCGGATTTTTATCTGCATTCCGAAGAACCTGATTTGGAGGCCGGTAAAATCTGGCTTGGCGCCGCGGACGACACCGTTTTTCGTAAAAGAGGGGTAGAGTTTGTGGATGGCACCGCGCCCGGTTTTGCCGCCATCGTCGGCGCTGCGCCGAATAAGGAAATCGCCAAAGATATTGTCGAAGACTACCAAAAACGAAGCCTCTATATCTTCTTGGCGGCCAACCAGAACAATACTTCTGTTACCCAACAATTGATTGACTCCGGTGTCCAGATCGGTTGGAATACCCGCATTGTGCCCTTCGGACCGGACATCTCGTCAGCAATTTTCGCCCTGGGGTTTGCCAACCGAGCGGCCATGGCATTTGGTAACGTTCAGCCCGGCGACTACAAAAAAATGCTGCTTTACAACAAAAACCGCATCTTTGCCTTTGTCAATGCGCTGGGCGATGTGGGCACCGATTGGGCCGGTGCGGCTGCGGGCTGCGTCAACTGGGGTTTTCCGACCCTGGCCGATACCGACATCCCCGAAGTGCTGCCCACCGGAATTTGCACCTACGAGCATGTGGTCGCCAACGTGCCCCATGATGAACTCGTTCAGAAATCCGTCGAGGTCAGAGGGCTTAAAGTGACCGTATCCACCATCGACATTCCCCTGTCTTTCGGACCGGCGTACGAAGGTGAGCGCGTCCGGGGGGCCGACCTGTATGCCCAGACCGGCGGCGGCAAAACCCAGTGTACCGAACTGGTCAAAATGGCCGAAATGAACGAGATCGAAGACGGCAAAGTCGACATCGTCGGTCCCGATATCACGGATGTCAAAGAAGGCGGAACTTTTCCCCTGGGCATCTATGTCCAGATTGCCGGCCGGGAATTCCAAACGGATTTCGAGCCGATCATCGAGCGACAGATTCACCATTTAATCAACTATATCCAGGGAATTATGCATATCGGTCAGCGCGATATCTCATGGGTGCGGATCAGCAAAGCCGCCATCGAAAAGGGGTTTACCCTGAAAGATATCGGCGTTGTACTGCATGCCAAATTCCACCAGGATTTCCAGAAGATCGTCGATAAGGTTCAGGTAACCCTCTACACCAACAAAAAAGACGTCGATGAACTGACCAAGCGGGCTAGAGGGGAATACAAGATGCGCGATGAGCGGGTCGAGAAGATGACCGACGAGGATGTGGAAACCTATTATTCCTGCACCCTGTGTCAGTCGTTTGCTCCCAATCACGTCTGTACGGTCAGCCCCGAGCGTACCGGGCTGTGTGGGGCTTACAACTGGATGGACTGCAAAGCCTCTTTCGAGATCAATCCCACCGGACCGAATCAGCCTATTGAGAAAGGCGAGTGCCTGGATCCGAAGTTAGGACAGTGGAAAGGGGTTAACGACTTTGTTTACAAGGCATCCAGGGGAGCCGTCACCCATTATAACTTTTATTCCATGGTAACCGATCCAATGACCACCTGTGGTTGCTGCGAGTGTATCGCTGCCATGCTGCCATCCTGCAACGGGGTCATGACGGTTAACCGCGATTACATGGGCGAAACTCCCTGCGGAATGAAATTCACGACCCTGGCCGGTGTCATGGGGGGTGGCGCATCTTCACCGGGTTTCGTGGGCCATTCCAAGTTCAATATTACCCAGGGCAAATTTATCCTTGGCGACGGTGGACTTGCTCGGATGGTCTGGATGCCCAAGATCCTTAAAGAAGAGATCAAAGAGCGACTCCTCAAACGGGGTGAAGAACTTGGAATTCCCGATCTAATTGACCGGATTGCCGACGAAACCGTGGGCGTCACCGAGGAAGAAATTTTACCCTTCCTGCAGGAGAAAAAACATCCGGCTCTGGATATGGATCCGATCATCGGGTAAAAACAGATGACCGAGGTCAGAGGACAGAAAACAGAGAACAGAGAACAGAGGACGGAACCCATCCCATTTCCGGCCTCTGCAATCTGTTTTCTCTCATCAGCGATGTCTTACTCTATGCGCCATGCCCTCTGCTCTATGCTCATATTGCCCGTATCTCGTAACCCGTAGCGCG
>JASFFJ010000031.1:0-21677 GCA_050124355.1 Desulfobacterales bacterium
TTCCCCAATACTTCTCTCGAGATCACGATTTTTTCTACTTCCTTGGTCCCTTCGTAAATCTCAAGCACCTTGGCGGCGCGGTAAAACCGCTCGACATCGTAGTCATTAAAATAACCGTAGCCGCCATGAAGCTGCAGGGCTTCATCCACCACGTCAACGGCCACATGACAGGCGTACAATTTGGCCATGGCCGTCAGTTTTGTATCGGGCTTTCCCTGATCCAGCAGCCAGGCCGATTTGTATACCATAGTTCGTGCGGTTTCGACTTTGGTCGCCATTTCGGCAATCTTGAACTGGGTGACTTGGAATGCGGCGAGGGGACGGCCGAATTGCTTTCTGCCTTTCACATGCTTGATGGACATATCCAGGGCGCCCTGGGCCAAACCGACACCGTGGCCGGCAACGTATGATCGGGAATGATCAAAAAACTTCATTAATTGAATGAATCCGTTTCCCTCGGCGCCCAATAGATTTTCTTTGGGTACCCTGACATTATTGAAATAAACGGCGGAGGTGTCGGAGGCTCTCAGCCCCATTTTCCCATGCATGGGCTCGGCTTTGTAGCCGTCGCGGTCCGTCTCCACAATCAAAATACTGTGGCGGGCCGTTTTACGCTCTTCTTCAGGATTGGTCAGACAGTAGACGAGCATGAAGGTGCCCACTGTACCGTTACCGATCATCACCTTGCTGCCGTTGATCACGTATTCATCTCCGTCCCTGACGGCTGTGGTGGCCGCCGAAGCCGTGTCGCTGCCTGCATCCGGTTCGGTGATGGCAAACCCCATAACGGCATTCCCCTCAAACAGGGGCGGCAGCCATTTCTTTTTTTGTTCCTCAGTGCCAAATAGAAGTAGTTCTTCGGCACCAAATGAAATTGAGCTGAGTTGCTGTCCGATCCCCGGATCGACTTTCCAGAATTCCTCCAGCACCATGGCCTGCTCTAAATAGCCTAAACCGGGACCCCCATATGTTTCCGGGATAAAAAGTCCGATCAGATCCAATTCCCGTGCTTTTTTCACGATTTTTTCCGGATAGGTTTCGTTGATGTCCAGATCTCTGGCCACATCGGTAAATTCACCTTTGGCAAATTCGCGTGCCGCCTTTTGAATGAATTTTTGCTCTTTGGTCAGGTCGAAATCCATGATTGTGTGTCCTTTCAATAACTAGTTGCCAGATAAAAATATAATATTAGAAAATTTTAAATCGAATAAACAAGGAAATGACTAAAATGACTAAATTGTCTAAAATGCCTAAAATTGTTGTGTCGCTGCGCTCCCTACTTTTTTATGTACGGACGATGTCTAACTTATAGGGATAGAAATCAGACAGGTAATATAATAGCGTACTTTGCTATTCTAAATGAAATAGACAGAATGCCCTAAACTTAATCAATTTGGGCATTTCTTTAAATAGCACGGATCTTTTTTCAAAGAATTATCTCGCGTTCGTTTTAGGCTATTCCGATTTAAGGCTTATAGCGGTATATTTCCGTGTCTCTTATTTGGCGCTGGTCGGTGTTTTTTCTTTAGCATTCGCAATGCTTTGATGAGCTGCGGTCTTGTTTCACGTGGCTTTATAACGGAATCCACCAGCATATTGGAGGCCGCATGATAGGGATTGGAATATTTATAGTCATATTCTTCAATTTTTTGCTGTCTGAACACATCGGGGTTTTCAGCGGCCGCAATGTCCTTGCGAAATATAAGATTTACCGCTGCGGTGGTATCCAGCACCACCAGTTGGGCAATGGGCCAGGCAAGCATCAGGTCTACCCCCATCCCCACACAGCACATGCCCATCACCGCGCCGCCGTATTCTTTGCGCAGGGCCAAGGTAATTTTGGGCACCGTTGCTTCGGCATAGGCATACAGCAATTTGGCACCGTGTCGGATGATGCCGGCGTGCTCCTGGGTCGCTCCGGGAAAATACCCCGGCACATCCACCAGATTGATCAGGGGTATGTTAAAGGCATCGCAGAAACGGATGAATCGAGCGGCTTTATCGGAAGCATCCACATCCAGACACCCGGCTTTATACCGGGGTTGATTGGCGACAACACCGATGCTGCATCCATCCATGCGTGCAAAGCCAATGATAATATTGGGGGCAAAGCGAGGCAGAACTTCGAAGAAATCTTTGCTATCGACGATTCGCAAAATTACCTGGTGCATGTCGTAGGATTTTTTAAAATCTGCCGGTACGATGGTTTCCAGGAGGTCGTCAACGCGGTCGGGGTCGTCGCTGCTTTCAACCAACGGTGGTTGCTCATCGTTGTTTGAAGGCAGATAACCAAGCAGCTTTTTGATAATATCGATACAGGCCTGATCGCTTTCGGCCACAAAATGGGCCTGGCCGGTTTTCTCACTGTGGACCTTGGCGCCACCGAGCGCTTCGAGACCGAGGTCTTCGCCGGTGACGCTTTTGATAATCGCCGGACCGGTGATGACCATATGGCTTTGGCCTTTTACCATGACAATAAAGTCGGTCAACGCCGGTGAGTAAACGGCAACCCCGGCGCTGGAACCCATCATTCCGGTAATCTGAGGGATCAATCCCGATGCGGCCGTATTGCGATAAAACATGCCGGCCACACCCTTGGAAGCAAAGAAACCTTCGTGCAACCGTCCGCCGCCGGAATCGTTTAGGGCTACCAAGGGCGCCTTGACCTTGATGGCCTCATCCATAATGCGGCAGATTTTCTGACCGTGGATGGTACCGACGGAGCCGCCCAGCACCGTCACATCCTGGGCATAGGCGAAAACCAGTCGCCCTTCAATCGTCCCGTAGCCCGTGACCACACCATCTCCGGGAACCCTCTTGTCCTTCATACCGAAATCAATAGACTGGCTTTGGGCCAGCTTATGGATTTCCACAAAGCTGTCCGGATCGAAAAGCAGATCAAGCCGTTCACGCGCAGTTAATTTGCCTTTTTGGTGATGTCGTTCAATGGCTTTCGATCCTCCGCCGATTTCCGCGCGGTTTTCCAAAGCAGACAGCCTCTCCAGCTCGCTTTGATGCGTTTTGACTTGTGTCATGTTCCGCCATCCTTAATCAGCGACCACTATCAGATCTGGGGGTATTAAAGAGGCCCATGGAAGGAGCCTGGCCACGCTGGGCTGGTGATCGCTGATTTATTGAGTTAGAATTTATTGGATACTGTATACTGTACACAAATCACGGCTGTCAAACATTAATCTCTCATGGGGTTAATTCCCCGCAGCTTGCTGCCATAAAAGTGAGTAAAATCCTAAAAACATGATACTCCACGGCTTGCCGCGCAGAGATTTGATTGCATCGGCGTATTCTGGAAATTCGATTTTTGGGGCAATGGT
Organism: Desulfobacterales bacterium; assembly: GCA_050124355.1. Lineage (GTDB taxonomy): Bacteria > Desulfobacterota > Desulfobacteria > Desulfobacterales > JAFDCJ01 > JAFDCJ01. Next base: position 3,333 of record JASFFJ010000031.1, read on the forward strand.
AGATAAGGGATTTTGAACTCTAGATAGATGATATGGAGATTATCATCGGCCGAAGGCCGTGATCGTGGTCGGAGGGCGTTGGTTGAGGATCTTATTCTGTTTTTTTTGGGGTTAATGACCGTAAGGCGTCACTCATATCTTGAATCCGGTACGGTTTTTTAACAACTCCTTGGAAACCATAGTCTCTGAAATTAGACAGAATGGGATCGTTGGAATAGCCGCTGGATACGAGGGCCTTGACATTTGGATTTAACTTTTTAAGCTCTTGGATCGCCTCTTTTCCACCCATGCCCCCGGGAACGGTAAGGTCCATAATCACTGTATCAAAGGGTTCTCCCGATTTTTGAGCTTTCCGGTACATTTCAACGGCTTGATTGCCGTCATCGGCTACCGCCACCTCATATCCTATTTTGCCTAGCATGTGAATTGCAACATCGCGAATAAATTTTTCATCGTCCATTACCAATATTTTTCCTTTGCCAATAAACAAGCTCGTCATTTCATCAGTTGATTGACTTGCCAGTTTCTCTGAAGCAGGTAAATAAATTGTAAAGGTGGTGCCTTGGCCGAGCTCAGATTCAACCGTCAATTTGCCATTGTGTTTATCAACAATAGAATAGGCGACCGTAAGCCCAAGTCCGCTGCCCTTTTGCTTCGTTGAAAAATAAGGGTCAAAAACCTTGTGAAGGTGATCCGGACCGATTCCGATACCGTGGTCGCGAAATGAAGTTTTAAGGTATGGGCCGGCCGGCAGAGAAAATTGATTGTCTGCGGATAGAATGACGTTTTCAGATCGAATTTCAAGGGTGCCTCCCTCCGGCATGGCATGCGTGGCATTGAGAATCAAATTGTTGATAACTTGCCCAATTTGGCCCTCATCGGCTTCGACCGGTAGCAAATCCTGCGGGATTGAAAAATCGCAGCGGACGTTAGACCCTCTCAAAGAAAAAGCGGTCGAATTTTTCACGAGCTCCGCTAAATTGACCATTTGTTTGACCGGCTGACCACCCCTTGAAAATGTAAGCAGCTGTTGGGTGAGGGTTTTAGCCTGTAAAGAGGCTTTTTCCATTTCGTTCAGCCAGGCGCCGACCTGGTCGCCGGGCTTGGCATCCATCTTGGCCAGTGACAAGTTGCCGATCAGCACCGTTAAAAAATTATTGAAATCATGGGCGATACCTCCGGCCAATACCCCTAATGATTCAAGCTTTTGGGCTTTAACGAGCTCCGCTTCCATTTTCCTTTTTTCACTAACATCTCGAAACACTAGTACCGCACCGATGATGTTACTTTGGCGATCCATTATGGGTGCAGCGCTGTCAGCAATGACATGTTCTTTTCCATCTCTGCTAATGAGTATTGTATTATTGGCCAGGCCGACAATCCCGCCGGTTTCGATTACCTTACGCACAGGGTCTTCACACTGTTTTCGATTAAACTCATTGACGATATTAAAAACCTTGATAAGCGGCTCGCCGCGGGCTTCTTCTTCCGGCCAGGCCGTCAGCGCTTCTGCGACTTTGTTAAGAGAGACAACGTTTCCTTGCAGATCAGTTGAAATAACGCCATCACCGATACTTCTCAAAGTTACGGCGAGGCGTTCTTTTTCAGCAGCCAGCTCGTCTTCTAATCGCTTGCGTTTGCTGATATCCCGCATGACGGCACAGATGATTTTGCGGCCATCGCGAGTGAAAAATCCGGTGGCAATTTCCACCGGAAATATCCTGCCATCCTTGCTTTTGTGCAGGCGTTGAACAACCTCCCGTGCGCCATCAAGTGGTTCTGGTAACGAAAGTTCTTGGATGTGCTTGGCAGATTTCTCAGGTTCGGCCGAAAGAGTTACTGCCGGTCGTCCACAAATCTCATCATAGCTGTAGCCATAAAGATTCAAGGCGGCTGGATTGACATCTAAAATGCGCTTGGTTTCGGAATCCGTAATGATAATCGCATCCGGTTCTGCCGCAAACAGTTGACGATAGTTGGCTTCACTCGCCTTGAGAGCTTCCTCGGCTTGCTTACGAGCCGTGATGTCAGAAGCGACGCAAACAGTCCCTTGAATGCTGTCATCATTATCCAACATGGCAGACGCAGAAAAAAGTACCGGGATTTTGTGGCCATCTTTTCGTAAAAGCGTTTTTTCATTATTTTTGCTAAACCGTTGTGAAACTAAATTTTCAATCACCGTTTGATGACCCAATTGATTTCCTGTCGAGTTTCTGCCTTCAACTGCTCCAAATATTTTTCCGATATGTGCTCCGACAAGTTCCTCTATTTGAAAACCTAATAGGTCGCAGGTAGCTTGATTGACGGTTTGGATACGGCCATCCGGGGTTGAAACGATCAACGCTTCATTCATACTTTTTAAGATATTTTGAACATACTCTTTGGAAACCGTTGTTTTACGCAGGTTGGATGTCATGCGATTAAATGATTCGGCAAGACGTCCAATTTCATCGGTAGACGCTATTTTGACTTTATAATTTAAATCTCCAGTGCCGATTTTCTCAGCCCCTGAACTTAGTCGTTTGATGGGCTGTACCCATCGCACCGTAAATACGCCGATGACAATTAGAATTAAAATGATGCTGCTGGAGAGCAATATGGTCGTCCGGATGCTGGAGGCGATGTTCGCTGAGGTTTTCTTGCGAATAGCGAGCGTATTTTGGACAATCTGATTATTGATTTTCGACGTCTCGGCAATCACCCTTTTTTGTGAAAGCTTTAAGATACCAAGTTGATCATGAAATGCTCGCATGCTTTGAAAGGCTTTGGTGAGTTGGAATTGATATTGTGACGTCAAATCTATCAGATTGAGGACATGCGGACTGATTTCTTGCCAGGCAATCGGCATTGCGTTGAGCCCGATATCAAACTCTTCTAATAGGGTCAGTATCTTTTGCTCGTAATTTTGTGTGATTTTCTTTGGGCTGAGGTATGCACTTTTAGCCTGGATAAATTCCAATATAATTTCGAAATAAATTTCTCGGTAGCCCGGCAGCATGATCGCCAATTGTTTGATTGATTCGGCCTCTTCGCTGTTATCAACCGCTGTGGTCAGTTCCTTTTCCACCACGATCTCATCTAATTCAGCCAGCTCGGTGTCCATTGATGTTTCGGTGGTCGTTATTTCTTTCAAAATACCATTTATCGTTACACATTGAGCGAATAGTGTTTCTAATTTTTGTATATATTTTTGGAAAATTTTTTTTGAGGTTATTTCACCGATGTTTAAGGATCCTATGTCTGCTTTTATCTCATTGATGAGCCGATTTTTCTGCGGCGTTAACGTATTTTCGCGTTCAGTAAATGTATTGATTAACAGATCGCTCGCAGCAATCGAATTGATGAAATCGTTATTAATTCTCATGTTTTCAATGACCTGACCGACATCGCGGTCAATCATCGACTCCAGAGAATCTTTCACGTCAAAAAAGGATAGGGTGTTTACAGCGAGAATGCCCCCCACTGAAATAAGGATAAGCACAATCAATAAAATTGCCTTATTGATGATACTTCCTTTGAAAAATGGTGCGATACGATTCATTTAGGCCTCTTCCATCGGAGATTCAGCATTAAAAAAAATTCAAGCTCACGATTGATGCCTTGATCATTTTGTGTTGTTAGAAGTTTTTACCAATTGCGTGCCGACTAAAACCCTGCGTTTGGGTTTTATCCCCAAGTCTTTCATTACCGTTACATTTAACATGCGTTTACCGTATTTATTGACGGTGATCGGTATCTGATGGATAGGTGTGCCCTTCATCGCTTTTAGCAGCAATTCCGCCGCGATTTTACCTTGGGCCTTTCCTGATTTGACAACAGCGCATAAAACGCCGTATTTGACATGGAAATCGTTGGCACCGATCAGCGGTTTTTTATACGAGTTTGCTATGATTCTGGTTACCTGCTGATTGTCCAGTGAATTGCCATCAGCATCCAGGATGCCGTTTGTGGCGGATATGAACAGCGCATCCGATGTTTTCTGATATTCTTCAAGCACCACCAGGGTCTCTTCGATGGTCCGTACGAGTTTAAATCCTGCAATTTTTGTCAAATAGGTGTCCGCTTCGGTTTCAACCTGTTTTCGTATCGCGCGACCCGCAGGGCTGTCTTTCGTAAGAAAACCGACCGTGCCGATTGAAGGGACAAGCTGTTTGGCAAAGGCAATGGATTCCTTGATAAAACCACGTTCTAAAATTCCGGAGACATTCGACGCCGGGTAACCATATTCTTCGGGTTGGGCATTCACCGCACAAAACATTACCGGCGTTGTTACCTTGTCTTTTAAATACGGCAGGACAAACATGCTCTGGGCGTTATCATCTGCTGCGATAACACCGTCTGGCCGCAACTGTATGTATGATTCATGAGCTTCTTCCGCCTTCCGGACACCACCATCAATATTTTTCTTTGTGTCCATATAAAAATATACTATATCGCTGTCGTCTGCTAAAACGGAATCAATCCCCTCTTTTATCTGCAGACACCATGGGTTGTCTTCTTCATAGCTCATGACTACCAGAATTTTGTTAAAAGCCGCTTCAATCGTGGATATATGGGATAAAAGACTTATTGCGACGATCGATGCCGTCAAGAATAAATATCTCTTATCACACGACATAATTAAACTCCTTCCGAGTTTAAACACCAGATTATTTCCAAAGGATGAATGTTAGATGAGCTGTTGAGATAGATCAGTAGGGGGGAGATAAGTAATATTGGAAGTTTTCCCTTCCAGGGTCTATTCACTCCAAGAAAAATTCCAAGCAACTTAACAATCAGAATGATAGTCGAAAGGCCCACATTAATTTTTCCTTTCTGCTTGGTGCTATATATTGTCAATATGCCATTTTCTGAAGCTAAAGTCAATTTTTGGAGTTATTTTGATCACCCCAGGTTGGGGGTGACAGATGGGACTGAAGGGCTGATGCCGCTGAGGAAAGAAAAATGGAGAGGCTGTCGGGCGCCACCCGGTGTTGCCATCAGATGAGAGGACATGACAGGATTTGGCAGACGCCATTTTTCAGAAATAGGTTGGAAAGATATCGATGCTGTCCGGCACCTGCGCCATCGGTGCCTTGATTATCATCATCACTGTGGCTCGGTGGCGGCGAACCCTAAGCACTGTCTCCTGAAACCACATGCTCGAGGCCGCTGTCTATTACCTGTTGGATTTGTTTGGAATTAAAATTGTGGCCTAGTATAGAGAACTCGTTACCCATGAGCGGTTTGTGAATAGTTAGTGTCTCAATTCCTATTCCTTTTTTGTATACGGTTTCGTATTCCAAGACGACAATGATCCCAGATATTGCATGGGTATTTACCTTGGATTGAACATTCCAACTGGTGAGTGAATAGCTTTCAAGGTCTCCCAGCGCTTGTGTTACAATGCGCTTGATATTGGACCACTTATTCTCATCGGTGTTTTTCCAAAACAACTCTGAATAATAACGATCTGAATCTAACCATCCGCTATTTATTCTTTCCTGGAATAAAGATTCTGCAATTTTTTGAGCTTCTCCTTTACCCTTGATAACGCCACAGGATAAAAGCGGCAGAAAAACAATTACAATTGCAATTGTGCAGATGGCGTTTTTCATTAAAATTCTCCCATTGACAGATAAATTAAGCGGATATTCCATTAATCGTCTGTTTTACAAAAATCTGTAGCCTATTGTGATAAAGGTATCCTTCGATGAAAACCAGGCAGGGGTGCTATCTAATTCTTTCGGGCTGGGGGGAGAAAGTCTCGTGTTGCTGACAATAACCACTTGATGGGAAGAAGCATTGATACTTTCTCCTGATAGCGGCGATAGTCATCGCCGTATTCAATCAGGAGTTTGCGTTCTTCCAGAACAGTCCCTAGGATAAAATATAGAGTTAATATGATATTTGTGACCAGTGCGGATATATCGATATCCCTGGTCCATATAACTAGGATTCCTCCCAGATACCAGGGATGTCGCGTTATATTTAAAATACCGGTCGTGTCTAACTCGCCGGTTTCGGTAAGGGCGTTATGGGAGGATCCCGTTTTTATTTGACGAATTCCTGAGAATTGCAGCAGGTCATAGTGTCTTGCCCCTGCCAGGAACAGCAGGATTGCCGATATCAACAGGATCATTTGAAACAAGATCAGAAATCCTTCCCAGCGAAATAACATCGGTCCTCGCAGCTGTTGCTCATAGACCATGACAGGTATCACCGTCACCATGGCTAATAGGTTAAAAACCAGGCGATATATGCGAAATCGTGTCCCCAGACGGCGTTTGAGATATCCGGTTGCCGTCTGCGAGATCATGCCGCTGTGAAGGGCACACCAGATGATCCAAAGCACTGCAAGCATAACCATTTTCATTCTCGAAATTACCTCATTAATTAAGAATGTACTAAATGTCATGCAGTACCGTCAATGAAAGTGTGCGAGTATTTGGATTAAACTATCCCTTGACACCCTAATCTGCATCTGTAATACCTGAAGCATGCAAGATCAAGGTAATAGTTTGCCTGTTATCGATCCCATTATTATCATGGAGGTAGTCATGAACAATTTCTGGAAATTTCCATATCCCTCTCAACGAATGCCGGTGATGGCGGGCAATGTGGTTGCGACCTCCCAGCCACTGGCCGCCCAGGCCGGTTTACGGATGTTGCTCGACGGCGGAAACGCGGTGGACGCCGCACTTGCCACTGCCATCACGCTCACCGTCGTTGAGCCGACCAGCAATGGAATTGGTAGCGACGCCTTCGCCCTGGTCTGGGATGGTCAAAAACTTCATGGCATCAACGGTTCGGGGCGGTCTCCGAAAGCGTGGTCGTGGGAGCGATTTGCCGGGCTGGATGAGATGCCGACCTCCGGCTGGGATACGGTAACCGTTCCGGGTGCGGTGGATACCTGGGTGCAGATTTCCCAAAAGTTCGGCAAACTACCCTTTGATGATCTATTTGTCCCCGCCATTGAATATGCCCAAAACGGCTTTGTCGTTTCACCGATAACGGCCGAACGCTGGGCTGCTGCTGCGCAAACTTACCAGCAATTTGCAGATTTCGGCAAGACTTTTTGCCCCGATGGACGGGCGCCCCGGTCCGGCGAATTATTCCGTTGTCCCGACCAGGCCCGAACCTTGGAAGCTATCGCGGCAAGCAAGGGAGAATCCTTTTATCGTGGTGATCTGGCCGAGCGAATCGTCGATAGCGCAAAATTAGCCGGCGGTGCCATGTCGCCCGAAGATCTCGCCAATCACAGCAGCGAATGGGAGGAACCGATTTCAGTCAAATACCGCGACGTCTGTCTACACGAAATTCGTCCAAACGGCCAGGGGTTGGCCGCTCTTATCGCACTTGGCCTTCTACGGGAATTCGATATTGCCAGTTTTCCAGTTGATTCTGCCGATACGATTCATTTGCAGATCGAGGCGATGAAAATTGCCTTGGCTGAGGCTTACCAACACATTTCCGACCGCAGCCACATGACCATTGCCCCTGAAGAATTCGTGACCGAGAATTTTTTAGCCCGGCGTGCCCGTGAAATTCAGATGGATCAGGCCGCACAGCCCATCTCGCAGATCCCGCTAACGCACGGGACTGTCTACTTGACGGCCGCTGACGAAAACGGAATGATGGTTTCCTACATTCAGTCCAACTACATGGGATTCGGGTCAGGTGTTGTGGTACCCGAGACGGGCATCAGTTTACAAAATCGTGGCTGCGGATTTGTTCTGAAAAAAGGTCATCCAAACTGTGTCGATGGTGGCAAACGCCCCTTTCACACCATTATTCCGGGATTCGTAACCCGCAATGAAAAGGCACTGATGAGCTTTGGGGTCATGGGCGGCAATATGCAGGCCCAGGGGCATGTCCAGATGATGGTGCGCATCTTTGACTATGTCCAAAATCCTCAGGCGGCCTGCGATGCCCCCCGCTGGTATGTCGATGAAAATTTTCGCATCGCCCTGGAACCTGGATTTTCGCCCCGGATTGTTGACGAACTCCAACGCCGCGGCCATGCTTTCATCGAAGATCCGCCGGGCCACCTCTTTGGGGGTGCCCAGTTGATCTATTGCCTGAAAGATGCCTATTGCGCTGCATCTGATCTCAGGAAAGACGGACAGGCAATCGGGTATTAAGGAAGGAAGAAATCAGCGGATTGGACCTTCGATGGTCATTTTTTCGGGAGTTGTCGAGGGATCGGTTGGGGCGCGGGCTTAATTTCCAATAAACTGGGGCCTCGACGCCAATCTTTTTTCAACGTGTAGCATGCTTTGACAACCCATCCGACAATGACGATTGCCGTTGTTGATAGAATCGCTAATACGATAAAATCGATACCACTCACTATAATTTTTCCCCTTATAAAAAAATTTATTTCGGCCATCACTGCTTCGATGCTAGTATTGATCGGCTATTTTATTGGGATCTTTAGTAGGAGCGGTAACGATTTTTCGTCCTGAATTTCAAGCCGCTTTAAAGGAGTTTCTCTTTAATGCTCTTAAACCAGCCTTTTTCTGAGTTTCGAATGATGCATGCCTGCTTTAACGTTTTCACGAAATCGGGGTTGATATCTTTGTAGGCAATAATTCTGTCCATCGAAAGAACGTTATCTAAGTTTGGCGTTTCCAACTTGATATTTGATTCCCGATTGACTGATTCCATCGTAATCGCGAGGGCATAAATCGCCACTTTTTCCGCCATTTCTTTGGGCGTGAAATCGACATTGTCTCCAGTTTGATATCTTGCTATTTCATAGACGCAAGCCATCAAAACCGGGTCACCGATATCCCGGGGATCTTTACATTCATTCAGATCGAAGTTGGTGTCTAAAAAATCATCCGCCATTTTCTGAAGAATTCTAATCCATTCAGCATTCAGATTTTGCGGTAAAACGGCGCTGGGGCCATAGGATAAAACCTCATTGTTAAACCGTGATAGCATGGCACTTAATCCTTTTTTTATCTTCGCCCAAAACGTCTTAAGGCCCTAATGTTGCGACATTGGGGTTAGCGATTCCGCCACCAATTCGACAATACTTTTAACCTCGATGTTCAGTTCATAAGCCTTGTTAAGATCACGGATCTGGGTCATGCAATTGAAGCAATTTGTTGCCACGACCCTTGCACCGGTTTGTCGAATTTGTTCCGCTTTCTTCTTACCCATTGTTATCCGCAGTTGGCCGTAATCACCGGTGGATGCCAATCCGCCGCCGCCGCAGCAGTAATTGCGGGCGCCCTGAGGCTGCATTTCCACAAAAGTGGACGTCAGAGCATTTAAAATGTTTCTGGGTGCCTGAAGGACGCCACCCCGACGGGCAATGTTGCAGGGATCGTGATAAGTCATTGGGCCTTCAAAGGCGTCTTTTTTAATCTTTAAACCACGAAGTACACGAACCACACAAAATAGTTATGATTTCTTCATCCAGTTCGATTTGAGATAAATTTTTCAATCTGACCAGTGATATATTTGCTGAGAGATTCCGCTTCGGCCGTGGTGATGGCCGGCATTCCCTCGGACAAACGTTCAATTTCTTCTTCATCAATACCGGTCATTTTGTTTACTAGGAAAGTGTCGATCTCACCATCATCCAACAAAAAACCGCAGGCACCGATGGCACCGACAAACTCGTCCGCAACAAAAACAGGAACCACCATCTTGACAAGGCCGGCATCGCATTCCTCGATGACGGTCTTTTTCGTCCTCATCGCCTGTGCGGCGATATTCATGTGCGCCGGGGCACAAATAAAGCTCTGCCCTTTGTCGGTGGCCTTGATTGCCGGGCATAAGTTGTTGGCCCAATTTTTACATTCAGATATGCGATAGCCCTCTACGTTAAAAACATTGGCATCCAATCCGGATCGTCTATTGATTTCTTCTTCCAATTCGACCCATTTTTCTTCAGGCGCAATATCGGTCAGCTTCATTGCTTAACTCCTTTTGCCTCACTCGTTTTAAACCAATCTGCAAGTCTGTGCAGCCCTTCTTCCAGCGACACTTTCGGTGTATATCCCAAATCTCTTTTTGCAGCACTTATATCAAACCAGTGAGATTTGGCAACCGCATCGGCAAGAAATCGGGTCATCGGGGGTTCACCGGGTAATTTAAAGGTACGGTAAAAAAATTCCATCATCGCTCCGATGGTCCAGGCCATCCGGTAGGATATAGCGCCTTTCACCGGCGGCAGGCCGGCAGCTGCCAGGATGGCATCGATCATACCCCAGGCGGAAATGGGTTCAGCCTGGCTAATGAAATAGATATTGCCGGAAATTTCAGGATCTCTTTCCAAGGCATCGGCCGCCAGTAAATGGGCGTCCGCAGCGTTATCGATGTAGGTGGTATCGACGAGGTTGTCGCTGCTGCCGATGCGTTTGAGTCTCTTCGCTCGGGCGATGAGACGGGGCGCAAAGTGAGGGTCGCCCGGACCCCAAATTTGATGGGGCCTTAACACCACCGTACGCAGACGCTTGCTGGTGGCCTTCAATACCAGCTGCTCGGCGATGGCTTTGGTTTCGGGATAAAAAGCATTGAACCTGGCGGGGTAGGGAACCGATTCATCGGCACCCTGCATATCGGACCCGTCGAAAACGACGCTGGGTGTGCTGGTATAGACAAGGGTTGAAATCTCGTTGCGGTTGCATCCGTCAATGATATTTTGGGTGCCGACAACATTGGTTTTATAATAGGCCTGGTAGGTTCCCCAGGGGGGCGGTTTGGCCGCGACATGAAACACCAATTCCACCCCGCGACAGGCCGCCTCGACGGTTTGCCGATCCCCGATATCACCCTGGATCTGATCGACGCCCATGTTCGCAAGATTTGGGTAGTCCCCGCGGGAGACACTGCGCACGGCACGGCCGCGGGCAACCAGACGTTCGATGATTGCGCTGCCGAGAAAACCGCCGCCACCGGTTACCAAAACCTTCGGTCGGGATGATTCGATGTCGTTTGTTGTTGGATTCATTTTATTTAATTCTTTTCTCAGCCCAAACAGTCAATTTTTCCCGGAATATTTTCGAATTGTGGCGGATATCGACCGGAAACGCTTTGTGAAACAATACCGTCTGAATGCTTTGGGTCAATTTGTTGGCCGCCGCCATACTGAGCAGTTCTTTTTCCAGTGTCTGAAAACTGATGGGGGAAGCCGTCTTTTCGAGTTCAGCGATAATTACCGGTCGTTGTCGCGGTCGGGAGCCGACCCCCACCAGTGCGCTGCGAAATACTTGGGGATGATTGTTAAAGATGGCCTCACAGGGGATGGTAAACAGGGTTTCCTCGGTCGTAATGACCCGATGGCTCTTGCGACCGCAAAACCAGAGACGCCCTTTTTTATCCATCCAGCCCAAATCTCCCATGCGGTGGCGGATCTGATGGCCCTCTTTGATCTTGGCCACGGCATCGGCATCCGGATTTTCGAAGTACCTGCGGCTGACCAAGGCTCCTTTGACCGTAATTTCACCAATTTCACCCTGGGAGACCGTTAGATCATCACACCAACGTTCAATGGGATCGTCACTTATCCGAATAATTCGAATGTCGATATCGTTAATCGGTCGTCCGATGCAGATCCCGTAGCCTTTTTCACTGAGCTGGCGGGTTTCGGCCAGAATCTCCCTGCTTCGAATCGATATAATCGGGACTGCCTCGGTTGCCCCGTAGGGTGTGTGAATTTCGGCATCATCATTTAACAGGTCACTAAATCGTTCAATATTATCGGCAGAGACCGGTGCTCCGGCGGAAATAACCCGTTTTAACGAGGGTATTTTTATCCCTTTTTGTTGACCGTAGCGGCCGACGCGGTTCAGGAGTGCCGGTGAGGCGAACATATTGGTGACCCCTTGATTGTTGACGGCTTCAATAATACGTTCGGGGTTCACCCGGGCCGGTCGGGTGGGATCCATATCAGGGATGACCGAGGTGATTCCCAGGGCTGGGTAAAACAGGGCAAAGAGGGGAAAGGTCGACAAATCGATTTCATCCGCGGTCATGTTCAGATGGGATTGAATCTGTTTGAGTTGAGCATCAAAATTGCCATGGGAATACACCGCCCCTTTTGCCGGGCCGGTACTGCCGGTGGTAAAAAGGATGGCGGCCGTATCATCTCGCCCGGTTTTTATGCAGGCAAAAGACACACCCGGTTTTTTTCTTAGCTGCGCCAGGGTGAGGCCGCCCCAGAACCAACGTCGGCCCACCGTTATCCAGGTATTAACGGTATTAAAAAATCCGGGGTAGACCGTCCGAACGACATGGGCCAGGGGGATGCCGATGAAAGCTTCCGGACGACTTGATTTAAAGCAGGCGACCATACGCTGAATCCCCATTCCGGGATCTACCACCACCGGAATGGCACCGGTTTTAAAAAGTGCAAATATCAGCGCAAAAAAATCCAGGCTCGGCTTCACCATTAAAACGGTGCGGGTGCCACGGGCGACGCCGGCTGCCGTTAAGCCGTGAGCCAGACAATCCGATTCCTGATCGAGCTGCAAAAAGGTCAGATGCGAATAGGCAATACGGCCTTTTTTATCCCGAGCCGCCGGATAGACCACCGCCCGCCTATAGGGTTGTTCCTTTGCCGTGCGGGTCAGATAGGAGGCGATGTTAACGTAGGCATTGTCGTTTTGTAGCGGTATGCTCAAATATATATAAACCTAAACTTCGTCATTGACGGATGCTTGATGCTTGATACTGGATACACGATACTAGATACTCGATACTGGATGCTCGATACTGGATGCTGGAGAAAAGAGTCGCTACCGGTCGTCGTAACCATTGGGTACTAAAACGAAGTCGGCCCGCTCTTCTAACATTTATAAAATCGACAGAATACCTCATTCATCCAGTATCGAGTAACCAGTATCCAGTTTCTTATCCCCATGCGATCGTATTAACTCTGAAAAGCTAATATCATATTTTGGTCATCGAATACATGGTCTATATTCAAATCGGGTGCTGCTTCAAGAAATCCTGTGTCAGTGGGATAATTTTTTCGGGCACATCTTCAAGTACATAGTGACCTGCATCCGGGAAACAATGAACTTCGGCGGCTGGAAAGCGGCGCTGCCATTCAGACAGGTAATCTTGGTCGAATACAAAATCGTGTTTTCCCCAGCAAATCAGCATGGGCAACTCCGAGAGGGTCTGCAGTTGTTCATCGACCCGCTTTGCCAGGCGGTAGCTTAGATCGTTTTCCTTCAGCGGGATATCCTGGACAAACTTCAGGGTGGCCATGCGATTCTTCCAGCAATTATAGGGGGCAGCAAGTCCTCTTTTAACTTCCGCGGAAAGCCCTTTTTGGGAGGCCATATATAAGGCGCTTTTGGCGAAAATGTTGAAGCCCAGAACTGCCAAGGCAGCCAGCGGGCCGGATCTGCGGATGACACTCAGGCGCAGGGGAAGTCGTTTGGCAGACGGCAGCAAAAATGCAGTCGTATTCATCACCACCAACCGGCAGATTTTTTCGGGATGCCTGAGCGCGTACGCCATGCCGATCATCCCGCCCCAGTCGTGGAGGATCAGGGTAATCTTTTCGTCGGTCGTTAGGGTACCTAGCAAATGGTCCAGATCGTCGATTCGGCTGCGGAGTCTGTAATCGTATTCTGTCACTCCGGGTTTATCCGATAAACCACATCCGATATGATCGGGTGCGATGCTGCGGTAGCGCTTGCTCAGCGCCTGGATCAATTTTCGATAGTAGAATGACCAGGTCGGGTTGCCATGGACCATCACAATCGGCTCACCCTGGCCTTCATCGATATAATGATACCTGAGGCCGCTTAAATCCAAATAATGGGAGGTGAACGGATAGAGATGCCGGAAACCTGATAAATCGATGGGTTTTCTTTTCAAATTAAACATTGATGAACTCGCAAAAAGTCGATTCTTCAGTTTTAACGTCATTCCGGCGAAAGCAGGAATCCAGTAAATTCGATGGGTTCTGGATGCCGGATCAAGTCCGGCAAGACGGCAGATGGGCTTTCTATGGGACTGTCAACATTCGATGTTGGACGTTCGAAGTTCGATGTTCATATTTTTCCCCGACCTTTGTCTTCTCCTCTCTGTCCTCTAACCTCTGACATCTGTCTGCTCTACCACCGCATTCCCAGCATCATGCAATTGAGACCACTGCCGATGCCCAGAAATCCGACCAAATCATCGGGCTGCAAAAAATCTCTTTCATCGGCAATCGCCGCGGTGATGGGCAATGAGACCGTTCCGATGTTGCCCAGGTATTGGAAGGTGGTAAAATCTCTGGTTGGAGGCAGTCCGAGGGCCTCGAGAATTGTTTGCTGATGGGTGGCGCCGACCTGATGACAAATTACTTTATCCGGCTGCTCATCCGACCAGGAAAGTTCTTTGCGAAAAGCGGCGAACGTTTCAATCCCCAAGGTCACGCCGTTTTTAAGAACCCCGACCGAATCGGTTTCCATGATGTGCAGCCCGCTGGCCGGGATACCGGTATCGGGTCCCCATGTACACAGTTTATGAAAGGCCGTGGCGTTCCTGGCAACCCCGCCAAGGATACGGTGACCGTTGGCTGACAGAGCGCTGTCTGTCAGGACCACCGCCACCGCCCCGGAACCACCGGTCAGGGTGGCAACGGTTTTTTTAAAAACGTCCATGTCTGCGGTTTTCAGGAGCCGATCTATGGTGGTATCCACAATCTGACGGGCGGATTCACAGGAAACCACCAGGCCGGCCCGGATTTGTCCCAATTCGATGGCATTGGCCACCTGGACCATTCCATTCAGAATACCCAGACAGGCGTTAGAAACATCATAGATCTGGGATTGCGATGTCAATCCCAGACCGTCACTTACTGCGCAGGCAGTGGCGGGTTCCAAATTATCCCGACAGACACCGCCATAGATCAGCATGCCGATATTATCCGGTGTAACATTGGAATCAGCGAGGGCTTTTTTAGCGGCTTTAATCGCGCCGGTATGCATCTTAAAATCCGGATCCCAGAACCGGCGCTCCCGGATACCGGTGATCGCCTCCAGCTGTCCTTGCTGGAAATGAAGAGTTTTGTAGAGCGGTTCCAGGCGTCGTTCCAGATCCTCGGAAGTGACGACGTTCGGCGGAAGCTCGTAGCCGAAGGCGTCGATGTAAACATTAGAATAAAGCATGTCCAACTGTCCGTGTTTTTTTATTCTTAATTTCTTTTTGTCGCTACTTTTTCTGAGACTACGTTCAGATAAAATAGCCTAAATGGGTAGCAAGCACACCGATAATTTCTGCAGGTTTCAGGTGTCAGGTTTCAGTATCTGAAATCTCCTTTTTATTTTTTATAAAATAGACAGAAAACATTCCTTGGTGATTCGACATTAACTTTTTTCTAAACTCTTCAGGACCGAAGTTTCATTTTCAATCAAACTGACCATTTTTCAGCCCGACGGCTGGGCTAACACCCGACACCTGACACCTGTCCTTCATTTCCCTATAACGTGTTTTCAGATAAAGCCCGATTTGTCCAAATTACATACATATTTTTCTCGTATTGGTATTCATCAAATTTTTAGTAGTTTAATACCAAAGTCTGCCATTTTGTAAATATAAAGTCCGTCCACTTGTAAATAGCCTTCGGCGCTTATGGTTGGAACCGGGTGTTCCTTAACCTCTGTGACCACGGCTTCAACGGTGATCAAGCGATTTTTGGGCAGGATCTGGCCGCGGTATGTCCATTGGTGAGGTTTTCCAGTCTGCAGCGCAAAACGGTGGCTGTCGACCCGTTGCGGCCAGCGCTGCCGAGCCATATACTTGAGTAGCTGGACGAAAGATTCAATTCCCAGTGATCCCGGTAACACGGGATCTTGATAAAAGTGGGCATCAAAAAACCACTCATGGGGATCGACCCGCTTGGTGGCCCTTATAAATCCCAAACCCTTGGGACCGCCGTCAGGAATATAGGCGTCAATCCGATCGATCATTCGAAGGGCCTTGGCCGGCAATGTCATTCCACGGGCCGGAACGCGTTCCGGATCCTGTGGTGCAAGGGGGGCAAGATTTCTAAATTCATGGGTCCGACTACGCTGCAATTCCGCCCGGGTAGGTGTGTACACGCGATGTTGGGCATCGTGAATGCCGGCCTGGACTGCCAGGCTTTCAAGGGAAAAAAAACCGAAATTGGTGCTACCGGTATACACTTTTTGATCTTGATGCCATATTTCAAAATCAAAATGCTCGATGATCATGTCACCGGCCTCGGCAGCCTTGGTCAGCCGCGCTTTGACGGACACTGTTTTTAGATTCGAAGAAAGTTCGCGAAAAAGGGTTGCCCGGCCACCCAGATTTCTGAAGCGCAGATCCTGTTTACTCCGCAGGGCTGATCCCACATAGGCTGCCAGCCAGCCGCAGGGCTGCAATGCAATCTCCAGAATAATGCTGATGGGAGCCGTCGATGCGCCTTCGGCCCGAAAATACCAGGCATCCGGTGGAATATCATATTCAGCGGTGATCCATCCGCCTGGTTTGAGCACCCAGGGCTCGGGCTGGACCTGAGTGATACGGTCGATGAACATAAAGGGGGGACCGGGCAATCGGGCGATAAACCGGTCTTGATCAAAGGGTTTGTACCGTTCACCGAATGCTTTGGAAGGACTTCCGACAGCGATTTCGAGGATGTGGTGACGTTCAAAAACAGCCGGGGGGTTGATTGATGCCTCCGGCCGCCCGGTTTTATTTGTTTGCTGTTCCCAAAAGGCCTCGATCTCTTCTCTCGATATACCGCTCATCTGCAAGGACATACTTTTAAACTGAACGATCCGGTCGCCGTCCGCATACATATATGCGTCTGCGACAACATAGGGCTGGGGCCCATATCCGAATTCCTTGAGCTCGACCTCATAGATTACCTGGCGGGTTGCAGGGGTTACCGGTCCGCGGCACTTTAAAATGCTTTGCACGCCGATAACGGGCGCGTAAAAAACATCTGCTTTATCCGTGATCCAGCCCATGCGCTGCATAAAGATTCTCAGGGTATGGGCACAACACTCATACATCAGAGTTCCCGGCATGACCATGTCATCCACGAAATGACAGGTTAAGAACCAGTCATCGGCATGAATGTCCGCCTCTGCCTGGATCAGCCCTAACCCGTACCGCCCGCCGACAGGATCCAAATTAATGACGCGGTCGATTAATTTCATGCGGCCGCCGGGAAGTCTGAGCGAGGCGGGCAGGGTAACAGCCGTAAAGTCGTTGCCGAAACAGTCGGCGACATTGCCGCGACGAAGTGCCTCCAGGTCCGCATCTTCATAACGTTCTTTGTTCATTTTTACCAGCGGTTGCCAGTCTGCGGGCTTTTTGCCGGCCAGGGCAGCGGTATCATCAGCGGTCAATATAATGCCGCCGGAATTTTTGACTTCTTGGGCGGTAAAGAATCCGGCACAGCCGTCGGTCATGGTGATGAGGGCCGACTCACCGATATATCCCTTGAAGCTGAACAGGAACAGATAGGTATCTCCCTGACGGATGAATTTACTGATCTTGATTTCATAGCGAATCGTCTCGTCCGGCCGGGGCAATTCGCGATGGAAGATAACGGCGGCGTCCAGCAGCCGATAGGTTCTTTTCCCTTTGACGGCCAGATCGATGCCCAGATATGCGCTGAGAAACAGATCGGCCTGACCGGCTTCAACCGATATGCAAACGGGCGCATGCTCGCCGTCAAGATACCAGGCGCCGGACAACACATCATGTTCGGTAACAATGCGGCCGGGACCCAGAGAAGCTTTTTGGCCTTCTATCGACAGGATGCGGTCCACCAGCATCAGCGGTTCTTCCGGCAGTCGAACTCTGACCGGATAGGCATCAACCTCGGCAAACAACGGACCCAGTACCCTGGCGACAGAACCGGTGGCAAATTCAAGGCAGTCCCGGCGTGAAAAAAGGGGCTTGGAAGGTGGCGTGGAGAATGATGAATGTTGAATTCCGAGTTCAGAATGCGATAAGGGTCTTTCGCTCCGCCTGATGGCCTGTTCGAGAAGCTCGGTCTGCAGGGAAAAGGTTTTGCTGTAACCCCGGGTGAGTTCATTGGAAAAATCCAAGAATTCTTCATGGGCGTCAGCAGTGGCTTTTGCAATCTTATCGGCAGATTCAATCATATCCCCAAAATGGGCGGTGATTGCTGATCCCTGGTTTGCGGGTTCAGGATGCTGGATACTGGATGCTTGATGCTCGATATCCGGTACGGTAACTTGCGGTCTTCCGTCCTCTGTCAGCTGTCCTTCCGTTTTTAACTCCGCCTTCTCTCCAGGGCGTAGGCCCACATGGCCACTACGGGTCGGAGGCCGCATTTCACCTTCGGGCGTCAAGGCCCTCTGACTTCTATCCTCACTGTATGGCAGGGCAGGGAAGATCGCT
>JASFFJ010000032.1:0-21578 GCA_050124355.1 Desulfobacterales bacterium
ATCCAGGCCTTGGTTACATGGGCAAATTTATTCCAGGATCCTAAAGACCCTTTGAAAATATAGTAGTAGGCACTAAACGGCGGGGCACCCGCAAGCAGCAACACCAGGGTGGTGAAAAAAAATACGGCAAGAAGCGTCAGCAAAATATGGCGGGATTGATGAATATAGGATCTCATAAGGTATCTATGCTAGTAATGGACAGTCACTGGCTTAATGAATGACCAGCTTAAAACTATTGAAGATTGAAGATTTGTAGATGTCGCTTCGCTTCGCCAATTTTATGATCTTTTTTATAATGGATCCGCCGCAGGCGAACCTTAAATATTCAATCTTCATTCTTCAATATTAAATTGTTTTACCCTTTCCCTGCGATCGCTTTTCCCAGTTCCGCTGCATTGGTTTCTACAGACTTGACATCTTTGATAATACGTCCATCAAAAAAAACCAGAATTCGATCCGCCACCATCAGGATTTCATCGAGCTCCGAGGATGAAAAAATAATACTCGTTTGATTGAGACAATATTTTTGAAGATGCTGCCAGACCCAATTCACGGATTCCATATCCAGGCCCCGGGTCGGATTCTCCAGCAGCAGCAACACGGGATCCGTTGGTAAAAAGGAAAGCAGCAGTCGCTGCTGGTTGCCGCCGGATAACGCATCGACCTGGGAGTCAGGTAAGCCTTTTATTCGAAAACGTTCGATGCGTTGGCCGGCCAAACGATGGGCCTCCTGCCACTTTACCACAAAGCGATGTTGTTGGGCCTGCAGGACAAAATGCTCGGTGATGCTCAAACCGGATATCAAACCCTCTTCCAGACGGGATGCCGGCATAAATGTCACCCCACGGCGATTAAAGGTGTGATAATCCTGATTTTTCATATTCCGGCCCGATAATTGGATGGTTCCTTTGGTCGGCGGCTTTAACCCAGCGGCAATGCGTAAAAACACCCCCTGACCGCTACCCTCCAGGCCCGCCAAACCGACAACCTCGCTCTGGCGGACAACAATATTACAATCCTTTAGTCCGGTACGTCCGCCGCTCCCTGAAATGCCTTTCATCATCAGAATCTCACTGCCCGGCGTTTCCGTGCAGCGGGCCGGCGGCAGCGGTGGGGTGCCAAACATCATTTCCAGCAATCGATTGGGGTCGAAAGGTTGGTCCATGTCGCCGGTCACTTTGCCCTGACGCATGACGGTAACCTGATCGCAAAGGGTTTCCACATCTTCCAGCTTGTGGGACACCAAAAGGACACTCTTCCCCTTGGTGGTCAGATTTTTAAGTGATTTAAAAAGAATATCTTTTTGGGTAGCTGAGATGCCGGTGGTCGGCTCATCCAAAATCAGGACCCGTATCCCCAACGCCAGAAGTCTTAGAAGCTCAAGTTGCTGTCTTTCACCGATGGTCAGGATTTTAATCGGGGTTTCGGGGCGTAAAGCAAAATTGAAGGACTCCGCAAGTTGCAGAAATGCATTTTTAAAATTGTTTTTGTGCCCGGAGAATCCACTGGTTTGTCCCAGCATAAAATTGTCCAGAACGGAGAGGTGAGAAAAATCCAGCGGATCCTGATAGAGCATCCCGATTCCGAGCGCCACCGCCTGGGCGGGGTTACGGTAGTGGACCGGTTTGCCGTCTATCAGAATGGACCCGCTGGTTTTCTGACTGAAACCAGCCAGAACTTTCATCAAGGTGCTTTTGCCGGCACCGTTTTCGCCCAGAATACCGTGAATGCGGCCAGCGTCGATTCTCAGGTCGACCCCATTATTTGCTTTCACGGGCCCATAGTGCTTGTGGATGTCTCGAAGTTCAATCCACATTAATATTGACCCTATTTGGCGCTGCTTTGTCCGATCATTCCTTCCAGAAGCTGTCCCATGTACCAGATCTGATTATCATTGGCCGTCTCGCCGGCTTTAACAAACGTGCTGCCATCCTGGTAGTTCAAAGGGCCCTTGAACAGATCAATTTTGCCTTGGCCTAAGTCGCTGATGAATGCGGTTAGCGCATTTTTCACCGATTCCGAAAGGGCCGGTCCCATTGCAAAACCGATAGCGCTGGTGTCCGCATTATTAATATCTTCCCAGTCCGGTCCCTGCCAATCCCATTCGGATTTCCAATTACCAGACATGGCGGCCTTAATAAATTTGACGTAACTCGGTCCCCAATTAAAATACGGCACACCCAGACAGACATCGGATGCGCCGTCACAAGCGCCCAGGTAATCATAAGGTATGGCCCAAACATTTTTCCCCTGCTGTTTCATTTGCTTGGCCACCACCACGGCCTCAGTAGTGTCAATGCCGGAGATAACGATATCATTGCTGGTGTTGTAGAAATTCTGGGCCACTTGAGTGGGGTCGGCCGTCACGCCGGGGATGTTAAACCAGAAGCCGATCCAGGTCACCTGAAACTTCAAATCTTTCGGATCTTTTTTAAGCACGGTTTCCCATGCATATTTGGCACCCAGGTAAGCCGATGCCGCCAGTCGCCGAGTTTCTTCGTTGATCAACGGTCCAAGATATCCGATTTTTCCGGTTTTCGTCGTATGCGCGGCAACGAAACCCGCCATCATTTTGCCATATTCCATGCGACCCATCAGGTTACTGAGGTTTTTGGAGGCCTTTCCCGTGAGTACATCATCACCGGATATATGGATAAAATGCACATCCGGATGCATCAGGGCCGCTTCTCGGGTTCCGTCTTTCATATCATCGGAGTTGGCAATAATCAGTTTGGCCCCTTTTTCAATCATGTCATCAACCAATTGAGGGATGGTCACGCCGGGTCGGTCGGCCGGATTCACTTTATCGATATAAATCATTTTGGTGCCGGGTAATTTTTCTTCAACATACTTGCCCCCGTCAAAGTGCGCCTGGCTCCAACCATGATCATTGTACGGGCCAACCAGCAACAAACCGAATATCATTGGTTTTTCCTCCGCCAAAGCAGGCCCTGATGGAGTGAATGCAACCGTAATGAAAAAACAAAGGATCGCCATTGCCCAAAAATGCTTTTTAACCATATGAATACCTCCTTTAGTGTATGGGAAATGAAACGCCTCATCAGCGACCACCAGCAGAGCCGGGGGGTATGAGGGAGGCTCCTCGAAGGAGCCGTTGAGCCATGCTATGCTGGTGATCGCTGATTTGTGCCGTTTATATATAATTAAATGACGGCCCCGGGTCAAGAAAGAAGAAAGACCGTTAAAAACATTTCTCCTCATCAAGCGTTTCTTGTTGACTTTTGCCATATACTATGATGGATAAACTCTTTTAATGATTCAAAGATTGTTATATAGGTTAAAGGATTCAGAGTTCAACGTTCCCGGTTGAAAAAGGAGGCACACATTGTTTGGTTTTGAAAACATAACAGCCAACAACGGATGGGCCATGGCGGTTGTCGGCGCTTCCATCGTGTTTCTGGGCTTGGTGGTATTGTCCTTTGTCATTTCTCAAGTCCACAAAATACTGAAGTTGTGGGAACAAAGGGATGAGTTGCTTAACCGACACAAAAAGCAGGCTCCAATCGAAGAACCGAAATCAATTAAAGCACCGATTCCCAGACAACGCCATCTACCATCTGTACCGGATCTATCCAGCATTTACAGACCTTTGGTCGAGCAGCTCAAACAACCGTTTGATCTAACACAACTATATGAAATATCTAAAAAAATGGATCTTCCCCATCCTCATCTGTCGATAAAATATTTGCAGCAAGCCGGCGTTTTGGTCCCTCAGGGGGACGGCACCTTTACCTGGGATAATCAAAAAGCAAACTAAGGGTTAAACCATGTTCGATCTATTCTACCAATTTCTTTCAAATACCGGGTATTTCTTAGCGGACTATCGTCAAATCGTCATGATCTTCGTCGGCTGTATATTCCTTTTTCTGGGGACAGCCAAAAAATACGAGCCCCTGCTGCTGGTTCCCATCGGCTTCGGGATTTTAGTCGGTAATGTTCCTTTTTTCAAAGGCTTTGGGATTGGTATTTATGAGACCAACAGCGTTCTGCACTATCTTTATTTTGGTGTGACCACCGGTGTCTATCCTTCCATCGTCTTTCTAGGTCTGGGCGCCATGACCGATTTTTCATCATTGCTGGCTCAGCCGAAATTAATGCTTTTGGGCGCCGCAGCCCAGATGGGCATATATTTTACCTTATTGGGGGCATTGTTTTTTGGGTTTCTTCCCAAAGAAGCCGCCTCGATTGCCATTATTGGAGGGGCCGACGGGCCGACATCCATATTTTTAACCGCCAAATTGGCGCCGCACCTCATCGGACCCATTGCCATTGCGGCCTATTCATACATGGCGCTTATTCCGGTTATTCAGCCGCCGATCATGCGATTGTTGACCACCCGGCAGGAACGCCTTATTAGAATGCCGCCCGGCCGGGAAGTATCCAGAAAGGAACTCATGATATTTCCCGTGGTAGGGGTTCTATTGTGCTGTTTTCTGGCCCCAACGGCACTGCCCTTGTTGGGCATGCTTTTTTTAGGAAACTTTTTAAAGGAATGCGGTGTCGTCAATCGCTTGGCCAATACGGCCCAATCGGCCATCATTGACACGGCGACGATATTTCTCGGTTTTACGGTAGGTTGCAGCACCCAGGGCGATGTGTTTTTAACGTCCAAGTCGTTAGGCATTTTCTTTCTGGGCGCCATTGCCTTTTCAATTGCCACCGCATCTGGTGTCATTTTTGCCAAAATCATGAATTTATTCCTGAAAGAGAAGATAAATCCCCTGCTGGGTGCTGCCGGCGTTTCCGCGGTACCCGGCTCTGCCCGGGAAGTTCATTTGACGGGTTTAAAAGAGGATCCCACAAACTTTTTGCTGATGCACGGAATGGCATGCAACTCATCGGGCGTCATCGGTTCAGCCATTTGCGCCGGAATTTTGTGGAGTTTTTTCATCTAACGTTTGACAAAAAAGTATTTCGGTAACATCTTAAAAATTGAATATAGACGCCGCCCGGCTTCAACACTCAATAAAAAAACCACGTGATGGCTCAACGCCTCCAACGGTTATGTCTTACAAAACGAGGTTTGAGGCGGCATTAAACAGGCTTCTCGAGATGTGCGTGCACCTTTTCTGTTGGTCTGTTCAAACTTAACCAAGCATGACGGCACCAGGGAAAATAACGGCATCTCAAGAAGCCTTGTTAGTTGTAACAACCTATCAAGCTTACATCGCCATCTTTCTTAAAAACATAAAGCTACAGGAAAACGAATCCGATCCTCTATCATCAAGGTTTACTACTTTTCAGCCTTAGACCTATCCTCAAAGCCTATTGCTTCAACGTTGATGATACCTGGTTATTTCCGGATAGCATTAGAATTTGATTGAGATCAAGTATTTACTACCAATACTTACTGGCGGTAGTAGTCACGAAATAAGCTCTAACATGGAGAAGATATGAACAAGCGGGTTACCCAGGATGATATCATTTACTTCATCGTGACAGATCGCTTCTTCGGCAGGAACAAGCGGACTGTCGAGGCATCGGACACGACCATCCACGGAGGTACGCTCGACGGTATTCTCGAAAAGCTCGATTATCTCATTGAGCTTGGCGTGACGACGATCTGGGTGACGCCGGTTTACGAGAACATTCAAAACACAGGCTCTTCGGAACCTTACCATTACTACTGGCCGCTCAACTTCGAGCAAATGGACAGACGCCTGCTTGATGGAACCTGCTTGCCTGACTCGGTGGACATGCGCACGTTTGGGAAATTTGTAGACTTATGCGAGGCCAGGGGGATTAAAGTAGTACTAGACATGGTCGTGAACCATTCGGGCTACGGGGCGCAGGGAGAGTTTGACGCCACGTGGTTCAACGTGGGAGGCTCCGGCGATATTAAAGGTGAGTTGGCGGGCTTGCCGGACTTTAATCACGATAACCCCGAAGTGCTCGACTTCTTCATTAACAACATCGAAAATTGGATTACCAAGGGCAAGGTAACCAACATCCGCATGGATACCGTCAAGCACGTTGAACCGAAGTTCTGGCATTATTTTAAGTCCCAGATTCGCGGCGAGCATCCTGAGGTGTGTCTCATCGGTGAAGTCTTGTTTGAGGGCAAGGAGGACGTCGGCAAGCTGTTGCAGTATCAAAACTACCACGATTTCGATTCGATATTCGATTTCCCCCTATGCACGGCCCTTCGATCGACGCTCATTTACGACGGAAGTCTTCGTCATTGGCTCGCCCGCCCAAGGTTAAATGATGGAGAGCCGTTGGGGGTGTTAGACAATGACAATCCATTTAAAAATGGATATCGTAACCCGAACAGGCTCGTCACCCTGCTCGATAACCACGATCTGGATCGACGCATCATGAGCCATGCCAGGACAAAACATCCCGGCGCAGACGCCGGGCTTGATTGGGCCATCCGGGTTACGAAGCTCTGCTTGGGCGCCCTGTTCACCATACGCGGCATACCCCAGATCTACTACGGCACTGAGGTCGGTCTTGAGGGATGGAAAGCACACGATGACCGCGACTTGCGCCGTGATTTCCCATGGCATGTGATCGGCGACGACCATCACCCGAAGCAAAAGTTCCGCAAAGAACTAGAAATCTACGAGTGGACACGGGATCTTATAAATCTGCGCAAGAGACATACCGCGTTAAGGTACGGCTCGACGATCACATTGTGGTCGGACGATATGGTCTACGCATTCTTGCGCATTGCTACGGATGATGTCGCCTTGGTAATTATCAACAACGGCTATTCCAGGATGCCGAATCCAATCCAGCTGAACCTGAATATGTCAGTTATCCCGCAACGGGTGGCAAACATGGTAGCCGGTGGATTAAAGCACTGGAAGACGGGGCAGGCCTTGACGGTGCAGAATGGCAAGATCCCACTTACAGTCGACGGTAAAACGATCGATATATTTTGCAGCGATAGACCCGGATAAACCTGAGCCGATCATACCTTTTAGCTCTCTGCTGGCCGGCGTCGGGAGGTCCAAACCAGACTCTCATTTCCAGGGAACAGCATCTGTTAAAAATTCCAGCAACACCATTTATGAGCAATTTTATAATATTTTCAGCAGCTTATTAAAAAACGGCGAATTCTCAACAAGTTTTGCAATGCCTTTCGATGTTCTCTAAATTAGAGAAGATGGCGTTCTCCGAAAGCGATGGGCTTGACCTTGGCGGGAATTATCCAGTGACCGGATATTTAGGGTAAGACGCCATCCGCCATTTCCTTGCAGACTTTCCCCTAATTAATTAGCGCTCCCTATCAGGGTCAGAGGGATGAGAGTGCGCCTTGAGGGGGCCGGGCCGCGCGCTGCTGGTGATCGCTGATTGGTATGATTTTGTTATTGCCTTTCCTTTGCCAACCCGCTAATAATAATATGCGTCAAAAATTAAGGAGGCGATCATGCAGGCCAAAATAATTATCAAGCGAAAATTCATTAAAGGAAAACAAAGTGAAATTATTGCATTGCTCAGGGAATTACGCTCCGGTGCGCTTCAACAACCCGGATATATATCCGGCGAAACGCTGACATCAAGTGAAGACCCACAGACCCTGGTGGTTATCAGCAGCTGGCAAGACATGGAAAGTTGGATTGGTTGGAGAGAGAATAATACAAGAAAAACATTGGAAAAAATGCTGGAAACCTACCAGGAAACAGCAAGCGAATACCAGGAACTTACATCAGGGACCTTCATTGAGGGATAATCCGCAATCCTTCATGAATGCCCTTCTTTTTTTAAGAGCTCCTGGTGCCACCGAGCAAAATCGTACATGCCGATAAATCGTTCGTCATCATTGACGATTCCCAGGGCCATTTCAAGGACCCCTCTGCCATAGGCATTGCTGTAGCCTTCGGGCCCGCATGATTGTAGAAATTCTCTCACAAGCATCTGGGTGGTTCGTTTGGTTTTGTCTTTTCGAATATCGATGGGATCCTTTGGCTCCTCAAAAGGGTCCCATTTATTATAGCCCTTTTTAACAATATGCTTTTGACGACGTGGTGACATGCTGTCAAAAACAGCCTTTTTTCTGCGTTCCGCTTCTTCAGGAGATAATTCACTCATTTCTTTTTCCTCGAATGCCGCTTGCGCTTGAGGGGTGTTTCTTCCACCGGCTCTTCAGCAATTCCTAAAAATACGTCATCAAACTCCATTACCACTGCCGAAGACAGCGGAACGAGCAAGTCTGCCAGTTTAATATTCTGTGATTGAATGTCTCGCAGCAGTTCAGCAGATATTTGCTGCAACCGGTTATGAACAGAATCCAGATTGATTGTCGGATATTCCTCCCCCTGCTTAAAACCGGATTTACCGCAGGTGTGCCCGGCACCGCCGATGGCCGTCGGAATACCATAAAATCGACAGGTAAGAGGGCGATAGTCATAGAGGTCACAAAGATCCTTTTCGTTCAACAGGGGGCAGCGAACACGCTCCAAGGCCATGGCAGCCAGAATTTCACCTTCATTTTTACCGGCCTGCAGTTCCTTATATGCCTTGCGTTTGATTTTATATATCCGGCGATCTGCGCGGTTGGACTTCTCTAAAAGTTCAGCTTTTTCTGAACCGTTGTATTTGTCGTTAAACTTGTGGTGGATATAAAGCGCCTCGATCAGCGTCAGGTCGAACAGGGCATGACAGCAATCGGCACACTTTTCTTCGCATTTCACACAATCGGCATGGGCCGTTTTCACCCGATCAAAGGCAGCATCGGCCTGGGCTACCAGGGCTTCGTATTTTTTAAAATATGGTGTAAGGTTTAGATTCATAGCTGTGACAAATCTCCTATATTGCTTTTTATCGTGATATTAGTAATTTTTAAATTTAGCGGTTCCAGGTTCAGAGGTCAGGGTTCAATGGTTAAAAAAGGATACAACTTACCAATACTGGCCCAGTTAAAAATCAATCGTGAGTGATTCATAACCGGTTATTGGCTAATCGTTTCAGAGGAATCAAATCCATTCTTGTATTTCACATACAATAGGATAATTAAATGGAGAGATCTTCATTTTAATACGAGCTGTCTGTTTTTTTCAACCCGGAACGTTGAACCCTGAACCGTTTAACCTAAGTTAATGTTTCACGTGAAACATTAACTTATTTACCTATGCAAAAACGACTAAATATTTGATCCAAAACATCTACTTTAACATGGGTGCCAAGAACTTGGCCCAGGGAATCTATTGCTTCTTGAAGCGAAATGGCAATCAACTCCATGGGGGTATCATTTTCAATTTCACGAATGATTGTTTCAGAGGTCCTGAGACTGTCCTCCATAAGCAGCTTTTGTCGCAGGTTGGGCACGATGGCCGTCTCGATGTCGATCGGATCCTCACCAAATCCGGCGAGGACCATCTTTTCCTTTAACTTCTCTAAGCCCCTGTCATACAATGCCGAAATTTTCACACGATCCTTTTCCATCCACGAATCCGGCAGCACGACAGAATTTTCCCCGTTCACCAAATCAATTTTGTTAAGCGCAATGATAAACGGCTTGGATTTTACTTTACTAAATATATTGTGATCTTCTGCGGTTAAAGGGCGATTGGCCTCAACCATGAATATGATCAAATCAGCGCCATCGATGTTATCCATGGTTTTTTTAATGCCCAGAATTTCTATCGGATCAGCGCTATCATGCAGTCCAGCCGTATCAACAAGGACGATTGGAAAGCCCCTTATATTCAGTGTTTCTTCAATTGTATCCCGGGTGGTGCCTGGCAATGCGGTTACAATGGCCCGCTCACTTTGAAGTAATCGGTTTAGCAAGCTGGATTTCCCCACATTCGGTCGACCGACCACGACCACTTTCAATCCCCGCCGCAAAGTATTACCGTCGAGATAGTGTTGAACAAGTTGTTGGAGCGGCTTAATTACGCAAGCTTTTATCTCAGCGATCGCAGCCTTCGAATCCACAATGTCTTCAACCTCATCCGGAAAATCAATACTGCCTTCAACCCGGGCTAAAAAGGCTATCATAAATTGTCGGATTTGCTCCACCTTTGTTTTTAACTGTCCCTTAATCTGCGCTGCGGCAGCTTTTAGCGACTTATCCGTACGGGCATTAATGATATCGATGACGGCTTCGGCCTGGGTGAGATCGATTCGTCCGTTAAGAAAAGCCCTTTTGGTAAACTCACCGGGTTCAGCGATTTGCCCACCTTGTCGTAAAACCAGTTCAAGAATCGCGTTGACAGCGACTTGGCCGCCGTGGGCATTTATTTCGACGACATCTTCTTTGGTGTAAGACCGGGGGGCTTTCATAACACAGAGCAAGACCTCATCGATTACCCGTCGATTCTCGGGATCGATGATGTGTCCCAGATATAGCCGGTGTGACTGGAGACCATCCCGAATTTTATCCTTTGCAGGTCCTGTCTTGCCGTGAATGGTTTCTGATTTGGACTCGGCTGGAGAAAATATCTTGGTTGCAATCGAAACAGCCCGGGGTCCGGACAGTTTAATGATGCCGATTCCACCTCGCCCTCCGGGCGTGGCAATTGCCGCTATAGTGGAATTGTCCATTTTTATTGCGATCGCATCTGCTGCCGTTGCTTGCTAATTTTTTGGGGGAAAATAACCAATTTTCGCATATAACCCTCCCCCCTGCTTTTCGTGCGGATATCCGGATCATGTTTTAATGCCAGGTGAACAATTCTACGATCATAAGCACTCATTTGACCTAGCGAGATGGGCTTGCGGATTCGTTTGGATTTGTCTGCCAGGCGCTCGGCAAGTTTTTCCAGATTAGCTTTTCTCGTCTCCAGGTACCCTTCGACATCCACCTGAACCCGAATTTTATCATTATGAGGATTGTGCTTGTTAATTATTTTTTCTACCAAAGATTGAATCGCATCAAGGGTTTGGCCTTTTTTCCCGATCAGAATACCGGCGTTTCCGCCGACGACATTATAAAAGAGCCTCCCGGATTTCTCTTCAGCCGATATTTTTGCATCGTTCGTAATCGCGTCAACGATACGTTGTAAAACGGTTCGCCCGAGGTCTATAGGATTTTCATCAAATTCAACAGGTTGGGACGCATCGCATTTGTCCTCCTCATGAAATTGATCTGGAGATTTGTTTTCCTCACTGTAAATTTCATCATTCAATTCTAAATCTACTGCCAGGGATTGATTTTCAGTATCGGGGGCTTCGGGTTTTTCCGGTAAATGAACCCGGATTTTGGCCTTTTTTACGCCTGCCAGACCAAAAATGCCACTGGATCCGTGGGAGAGAATATCGTATTTAATTTCGTCCGGCGATAAATTGAGTTCAGCACATGCGTTCTCGATGGCTTTATTTACATTTTTAGCTGAATATTCAAACGAAGACATCGTATTTAACCTCCGTTGCTATGCAAATTTTTTCTGAATATAATATTGTTGTGAAATCGAAAGGATGTTGTTTACCAGCCAGTACAGCACCAAGCCGGCGGAAAAATTGATAAAAATCACTGTAAATATAAGCGGCATAAACATCATCATTTTCGCTTGGGTCGGGTCCCCCATGGGTGGAGACATCTTCTGTTGCAGCAACATGGTGGCCCCCATGATAATTGTCAACACGGGAATACCATAAGGCGGCTCCATAAATGGTATTGAAAAACCAAAATTAAACAGTCGATCCGGTGCGGACAGGTCATCAATCCACAGGAAAAACGGCGCATGCCGCAGTTCGATTGCCTGATACAGCATCCGGTACAGCGCGAAAAACACAGGCAATTGAACCACCATGGGAAGACAGCCCCCCAAGGGGTTGATTTTATAGGTTCGATAGAGGCTCATAACCTCTTCATTCATTTTTTTCTTGTCGTTTTTGTATTTCTCTCTGATATCCTTCATTAACGGCTGGATTTTCTTCATTTCGCTCATGGATTTATAGCTTTTAGATCCCAGGGGCCACAATATAATTTTGATAAAAACCGTCAGAATAATGATGGCTATGCCATAATTGGGAATGACGTTGTAGAGCTTGTTCATTATCCAGACACAGGGTTTGGCCAGCACGGTGAACATTCCGAAGTTTAGCGCCTTGCCAAGATCATGCCCCATATTATTGAGGATTTCCATACTTTTAGGTCCAAAGAAAAGTTCGTATTTGTAATCATGCTGGGTACCGGGTCGGATATCGTCGACAAGGCCCACATATTGGGCCTCTAACAGATCGTTTCCCTTTAAAATAAGTCGCATACTGGCCCCTTCCTCAACCTGATCGGGAATGACACTCATCATAAAGTACCGATCCTGCATGGCAATCCACTTCAAATTGCCCGTGTAGGTGCTTTTTTCAGCAATATCCTCGATGTCAATTTCTTCGAGTTCTTCATTGATTAAGGCACTGGGACCTTCAAAACCATACATCCGCATGTCTGCAGGCGTCGAACCCCTTAGTGCGACAAACAGCTTGTCCTGAATGCTTCGATCTGAACCGTTTTTAATGGTGACATCAAGCTCGATCAGATAGGAGTCCGGCAAAAATGTATAAATTTTTTCCACGACAACGCCTTCTTCGGATTTCCAAGCGAACGTAATCTTCTGGGCGGCATCTTGGATATTGACGATGTCGCTATCCAGGTCTGCTGAAAAAACAGCATTGTCAAGCCCGGGCAGGCTTTTTCCGGCAAACCCGAGCAAAACGGTTTCAAAGGCATCATCCTGGGGAACAAGCTCTTGTAAAGGAGAATCTTTTGCCACTTTTTGTCTAAATTTTTTCAGAATAAAACTGCTGAATGCCCCTCCCTTCTCAGAGAGCTGAACCCGGTATAAGGGTGTATCCACCGTAATACTGCGGGGAATTCTGGCGGGCATTGAAATTTCTGGCTCACTGCTTGGCGTCTTGTCAACGGCGGCCACTTCCGGCTCTTTCGGGTACGGCTTCGCTTCCTTGACCTGCTCTTCTTTTACCGGCGGCTGCTGGGTCTTTTGGTCAGTTTGCCGGCTTGCTTCATGGTCGACAAAAAACAGCTGCCACAGCAAAAAGATCAGCGCAGACAGGACAATAGCAATTAACAAACGCGCTTGTTCCATTGTCTTCTCCTAAAAAATCAAAAAAATATAAACCTAAGTGTTATTCGATTAAACGGGGCATGCTGTCTGGGGACTGACCCAAGGATTCGCTAGGGGGCTTTCAAGAATCGGAAATGTAGGACTCACTCTTTGAGACGAAATCTCTATAACCACTTGTTTTTATTTGCTTTTATATTAAAAACAGGCTACGTAATCGTCCTTGCCGTTCCCTGCTAGGGTACCGGATCAACACCTCCGGGATGAAATGGATGGCATCTTAAGATCCTTTTAACAGCCAAAACCAGACCGCTTAGGGGGCCATGTCGCTTGATGGCCTGCCGGGCATACTCCGAGCAACTCGGATAGAATCGGCATGATGGTCCCAGAAACGGCGACAGTGTATATTGGTATACCCTGACGAAAAACACTAAAACGATCTGGAAAAATTTATTGAGGATCATCATATCGCGATATCCGGTTAAAAATATTCTGCAATGATTGGTAAGCCTTTTCAGACGTAATGTCTGCGATTTGATATTTGGCGATGATGTTGATGTCCCATACACCCGATAGAAACTGCCGGTTTAATCGAAAAAATTCCCGTAAAAGACGCTTGATTTTGTTTCGTTTAACAGCTCCCCCGACCTTTTTGGTAACGGTAATGCCCAATCGTGAGCGACCATGCCGACCCGGGGAAAACACTGCTATAAAATGTTCATTTTGGATCCTGCGGCCGGTTTTCGCTAAGGCAATAAACTCATGGCGCTTTAAAATTCTGTCTGCCTTTGTGAAGGAAAATCGCAACGGACAAGCTTCTAAGCAAAATTTGAAAAAATCCTATCGCGGAAACAATTGGGCATCACGGAAACAGAACTTGAGTCGCCCATTGGATTTACGCGTCGCAGTACTAAGCTGACAAACGGACACGGCCTTTGGCCCTTCTGCGGTTAATGATTCTTCTACCCTGTTTGGTCGACATCCGTTTTAGAAAGCCATGATTTCGGGCCCGTTTTATTCTACTGGGCTGAAATGTTCGTTTCATCTTAGAACTCCTTAATTTGCCTCACCTGCATTAGTTTTTCGTCCACGGTATTCAAGCGTCGGTGCAATAGATACCGTAAACCGGATGAATAAAGCATAAGAAAATTTATATGTCAAGAATTAATCCCAACCATTATGGTGTTGGTACAAGGTTTAGTGGCTGTGAACTTCAAATATATCGAATTGTTCCATGTGAAATTCGGGATTGGGATAAATTATAATCTGTTTTCCAATGTCCCGTTCGAGTTTGGATATGAGCAAATCTTCTTCACCTAAGAAAAGTTCGGCAATTTGCGGATTGACCCTGAGCGTCAGCCGCTTACTATTCATATCATGCGCATCCCGCAGAATTTCACGATAAATGTTATAACAGATAGACTGCCTGGAGACCAGATAGCCTTCGCCATCACAATAAAAGCACGGCTCACAAAGAATCCGGGTCAGAGGCTCCCGGGTACGCTTGCGGGTCATTTGAATCAAACCCATTTCAGAAATGGGAAGAACATGAGTTTTGCTTTTATCTTTTTTCAGCGCCTCTTTGAGGGCATTAAAGACTTTTTCCTGATTGGATCTTTTTTCCATGTCAATGAAGTCAATAATAATAATGCCCCCCAGGTCCCTGAGTCTGATTTGATAGGCAATTTCCTTAACCGCCTCCAAATTCGTTTTTAAAATCGTCTCTTCCAGATTGTGTTTCCCGACATAACGACCGGTATTGACATCAATAGCAACTAAAGCTTCGGTATGTTCTATCAAAATATAGCCACCCGACTTCAACCATACTTTCCGTTTCAGAGCTCGTGAAATATCTCCCTCCAGATTATAGGCATCAAAAATCGGCTCTGAGCCCTCATACAGCACAACATGATCCTTAAGAACGGGCATATAATTGTCCAGAAAGGATAAAACCGCATGATAGGTTGGTTTAGAATCGATGACAAGCTTTTCGACTTCCTGAATCAGAAGGTCACGCACGGCTCGCAAACTGATGGAAAGCTCGGCGTGCAAGAGGGATGGCGCCCGAGCGACTTCAAATTTTTTCTGGATGTTTTTCCAGAGATTGTTTAAAAACCCCATTTCGTAGGCCAGCTTTTCTTCCTGCACATCCTCCGCAGCGGTTCTCACAATATAGCCGAAATCCTCAGTTTTTAGTTTCTGCACCATATCTTTTAGGCGTTCCCGCTCGACTTCATCTTCGATGCGCCGGGAGACGCCGATGTGGTCGGAAGTGGGCATTAAAACCAAAAATCGACCGGGCAAAGAGATATACGAAGAGATTCGGGCACCCTTGGTTCCCATGGGAGATTTCGCCGCCTGAACCAGAATCTCCTGTCCCTCCCGGATAATTTCTTCAATACTAAAATTACGCTTTTTTTCAAATTCCGGGCTGTTTAAATCTTCCGGACTGTCTTCGTCCATCTCGGATTCAATGTCAAATAGCCGCTCATATTCCTTGTATCCATCGTAGTATACATCATCCACATATATGAAAGCCGCCTGGTTCAGCCCGATATTCACAAAGGCCGCCTGCATACCGGGCAAGACCCGCAACACCCGACCCTTATATATATTTCCAGCAATGTCGGAGTCATCCCCGCGGTCGACATAAAGCTCGGCGATGTTACCATCATCCAACAGGGCCACCCGAGTTTCATGTTCGGTTACATTGATGATGAGTTGTTTGTACATTCTGCAAAACTCCATTTTGTGAGCAGAGAGCAGAGGGCGTGGAGCATAGCGTAAAGGGCAATTAATTTTTAACTACTGGCAAATTCACAGCAGAAGAAATACTCTCTACTACTACCTCTTTGCCCTATGCGCTTTGCCCCATGCACTAGTCGCGCTGCTTAACTACCCTTGCCTGTTTAATCTGATCTTCGGCAATGCCGAAAATATAACGCAGGATCAGCGCAGGCCGGGCGGTTTTACCAGGCACCGACAAAAGCGTCATCTGCAGACAAGTTGAATCCAGAAACGAAATATTTAATACCATATCCTTTAAATTTATCTTTTTCAACTTTCCTTTTCGATTCGTCAATGAAATGGTGGCCTCCGAGGAGCGGTTGAACGACGCCAGTTTTTCTTCGTCAAGATGACCTTCTTTCAGGGTGACCAGATAGGTATTTTTTTTGGATACCGGGTTTTTGGGTTTTGGAGCAGCAAGTTGACAGGAATGTATAGCAAGGCCGTTGGGGAGATGGGCGTTCAATCCCTGGATGACGGTTTCCGGGCGTACAAATCCCGGTACGCCCAGAGTGAAATGCTCTTCTTGACTTTCAATGCCAATGGGTAGCGGATCATTAAACGAAATTTTAGGCTTGGGGTGAAACCCTTCTGAAAATACCACAGGAATTTCAGCGCGTTTGAGGGCCCGCAAAAAAACATTGACCATTTCAAGATGGCCAAGATATTTGGCCTGATCCAGTTTGGCGTAACCAACGGACAACGTTTTAGAACCGGCCTTAACATATTCGGTATTGCTGCTGGTAGCCAACGATTCATATTGATCATCCGGATATGTAACCATCTTTATTGCTTTAAAATCGCAGGTGCCGCATTGCGCGCAATTCCCCTGACGACAGTCGTCTGTCATAGACCCCTCAAGGGCCTTTTCCCATTCGGTTTTCAGGAAAGCTCTGCTAACACGACTGTCAATATGATCCCAGGGCAAAGGCTCCTCAAGGTTCTGTTTGACGGTTGAAAAAAGATCCGGCTCCAGGCTCTCTTCTTCTATAGCCTCTTGCCACAAACGGTAGTTGAATTTGTCGCTCCAGCCGTCAAACCGGCATCCTTTTTTATACGCCCGAACAAGTAATCTGCTTAACCGTCGATTACCGCGCGCCCATAGCCCCTCTAGCCAGCTGACTTCCGGATTTTGCCATTTAAATTGAATTCCGGGAAGCCTCAGTCGATCATGAAGCCAGTTGATCTTTGATCGTGATTCAGTCAATGAAATTTGTCCGGCCCATTGAAAAGGGGTGTGAGATTTAGGAATAAAGGTGGCCACGCTGACGTTGATTTTCCCGCGGCGTCCCCCGGGGCCTTTTATTTTTCGCAATTTTTTCACCAGAACCACCAGAGCCTTAAGATCATCAGTCGTTTCGGTAGGCAAACCGATCATGAAATAAAGCTTGATAACTTGCCACCCCATATTAAAGGCGTCTTTGACCGTATCGGCGATTTCCTTTTCAGTAATATTTTTATTGATCACATCCCGCAGCCTTTGACTGCCTGCTTCAGGGGCAATTGTAAATCCGGTTTTACGAACCTTCTTGATAAGCGCCATCAGCTCCGGAGTTAGTGTACCTGCCCGTAAGGATGGTAAAGAAACTGCAATATTGTTGGATGTAAATCGGCCCATCAAACCCTCCATTAAAGGTATGATGCATCCATAATCTCCAGTACTCAAAGACAACAAAGATATGTCCTCATATCCGGTGGCTGCGATGGAACGGGCGGACATTGACAGTAGATGCTGCGGCGAACGTTCACGTACCGGTCGGTAAATCATGCCGGCCTGACAAAATCGGCATCCCCGGGTGCATCCCCGGGCAACCTCCAGCCGCAGCCGGTCATGGACGGGTTTTCCAAAAGGAACAATGGGTTTTTCTGGAAAAGGTAGTTTATCCAGATCGGAGACAACGGCACGACGAACGTTCGTATAATCCGAGTAGCGGGGGGATAGGGTTTGAATGCCGCGGGCATCAAAATGGGCTTCAAAGAAAGATGGAATGTAGACACCGTCAATTTGCGACCATCTTTTTAACAACCATTCTTTGTCAGTTCGGATCTCTTCTTTCCAGCGAAGCCACACGCCGGTCATTTCCAAAACAACATTTTCACCGTCCCCCACAACGATGGCATCAAAAAATTCGGCAACAGGTTCTGGATTGCAGGTACATGGACCACCGGCAATGATCAGGGGCTGATCAATATTTCTTTCGGAGGCTAAAAATGGGATTTGAGATAATTCAAGAATTGTTAGGATATTGGTGTAATTCAACTCATATAAAAGACTGAATCCAATGATGTCGAAATGACGGATCGCTTTACGGGATTCCAATGAAAAAAGCGGCTGGCCGGAGCTCCTTAAAAGTGCTTCCATATCCAAAGCAGGCGCAAAGACCCTTTCAGCCGCTATGTCCGGGTTTGCATTCAAAATATGGTAGAGTATCTGCATTCCGAAATGGGAGGTTCCGATCTCATACAAATCCGGAAACGCTAATGCAAATAGCAGCTTAACCCGGTCAAGGTCTTTTCTGACAGTGTTAATTTCCGAGCCCAGGTAACGGCTTGGCTTTTCAATAAAAGGTAAGATATCGTCAATAGAATCAATGGCCATAGGCTTATCGGATCCTTATCGGTTCTACTCAAAAATGAGTTGTAAAGATAGCTGGAATTTATAGTTTTGATGATTATTATTTAGGTCGCTTCCGCAGGACTTATCTATCTTTTTATTTTTTACTCTGTATTGGGACTATCTCAGCGATTTGCGGTAAACTCTAACTGTTCAGCAAGGTCACAAATGCAAACATACAGGCAAACTAACAAACAACGCTTAATTACGGGTCCGATTGTATCAGCACTTTTCATCCTGATTCAAATCCAGGCCTCTGTAGGGTACGGCCGCGAATTGAATCGCGAAACCGCCGTTGTGAAAGCAGTTCGTGAGGTCAGTCCGGCAGTTGTTAATATAAGTTCCGCTTACGAGGTGCGCAAGCGCACCAGTCCATTTTCCGGCTTTGGCCTCAACCCCTTCTTTGATGAGTTTTTCAAGGATTTTTTCGATCCGCGCTTTGAGAGCCGTCAGCAGAATACCAGTCTGGGATCCGGCGTGATTATCGATGGGAAGAAAGGACTTATTTTGACCAATGCCCATGTTGTTCAAAAAACCGGTACCATCAAGATTGTGCTGCGGGATGAGCGTGAATTTGAGGCCAGGATTGTAGGGACGGATCCCGACTCTGATTTGGCCGTGCTAAAGATTGATTCCAAAGACCGGCTTCCAGCCATCAAAATGGGCAGCAGCGAGGATCTTATGATCGGAGAAACCGTTATCGCCATCGGCAATCCCTTCGGGTTTTCCCACACGGTCACCACTGGGGTTATCAGTGCTGTAAACCGTAGTATCCGGGCCCAAGACAGAGTGTACCACGATTTTATCCAGATCGATGCCTCAATTAATCCCGGAAACAGCGGGGGGCCATTGTTGAACATCAACGGAAATTTGATCGGAATCAATACGGCCATCTACGCCAAGGCCCAGGGGATCGGATTTGCCATACCCATCGGCAAGGCCCGTAAAATCATCTCGGACTTAATTCAGTACGGTGAGGTGATTCAGGCCTGGATCGGCATCACCGTGCAAAACATGGATGAGTCACTGGCACGGTATCTGAAAGTTCCGGTCGATAAGGGGATTGTCATAAAATCAGTAGAGCCGAAGAGCCCGGCTAAAAAGGCCGGAATGCAGGAAAGCGACATCCTTCTATCTATCGACAACAAAAAAATTAATTCCTTCGATGACTACAAGTCGGTCACCAAGGGTATCGCTGCAGGAGATACGCTGGAGGCCAAACTGTGGCGCAATGGAAAAAAACAAACGGTGGCGATAAAAACGAGTGTATATCCCCTTGAGCTGGCCGAAGACCTGGCCTTCAGGCTATTGGGGATCAAAGTCGAGGATCTAACGGAAAAAAGAAGAAAGGTACACCGGATATATGCCAGAGACGGGGTGGTAATTTTTAAAATAAAGGCAAATTCATACCTTGACCGCATCGGTGCAAAAGCCGGTGACGTGATTCGCCAGATAGATGATTATACCATCCAAACAAGTGAGGATTTTAAAAAAGCCGTTATCAAATCTCGACGAAAAAATTCGGTCGTGCTGCTGCTCCAGAGGGGGGAGCAGGGCTACTACATTACGGTGACATTGTAACCAAAGGGTCCCGACAGTTCTGCCACAAAGACACGAACATACTATAATTATTGTTGACTTAACCACAGACCTTTGTGTTGCATCAGAATTTACGACACGTCCGTAGTTCTGAATTTAGAACAAAAAAAATGAAGGTTAAAAGGATCATCCGGTATTTCCATTACCCGGACCTGTTGGAATCGAGCTTCTTTGAGCAATTCGACTGCCTTTTCACGACCCCACATCATTCCCAGACCGGCTCCCCCGTCCACCAGACCCACCGGAAGGCAGTGCATTAAGCTTACGGTGTATAAAAACGGTCCCATGGGATGGTCCAAATTGTCTGCTAGATTGGATTTGGCAGCAATATCCACCATAGAAAACCGGCCGTCCGATCTCAATATATGGTTAACTCCCAGAAGAACATCAAGCGGTCGGGTTTGATCATGAATGACATCAAAAGCGGTGACATAGTCAAATAGACCCTTTATTTCTCGATTATGTTTGAGATCTGCGGCATCCAACACCATAAATTCAAGGTTTTCGATTTTTTTCCGTCGCGTCTGTCTGCGGGCCTCCTCGATCGCCTCAGACGATATGTCAATCCCGACAAAGCGGCTTTGAGGAAATGACTCGGCCATCAGAATCACGGCAACCCCTTCCGCACAGCCCAGATCGCAGACCTGGATACCGGCTTTCAGTCGCCGGACAATTCGGCTGTTTTCGACGGAAGGCAAAAATTTATTTACCAAAACCTGACGGTGTTTGGCGTTTGCCAGCTGAGACATGAAAGCCTGAAATTTGGGATAGTGGTCATATGTGACACCTTCTCCACTGGAAAATCCCTCAATCACTGCTTCCATGGCACAATTGGTTAGCAGGGGTATTTCCTGGGTGTATACACCCAAGTTGGAATTCCCAGCACGACGGGTAATCAAATCTCCGCATTGTTTGGGCAAATAATATCGATTTTCATCATCTATGCGGGATATTTCAACAATCTCAGCCGTTGTCATGATTCCCAGCCACTCCTGAACATAGCGCGGGTTTAAACCGGCCCGGCTGGATATGTCGCCAATGCTTTGAGGGCTGTTAAATTCGTCCATAACGTCAAACAGACCGGTTCGGTATCCAATGGCCATAGCAAGATTGATGGCACCATAATTCAAAATATCGATCATTTTTTCTGAAAAAGACATTAGCTTGCAGAGGGGAGAAAGATGGTCGCTGGGTGGTCCAATTCGCTTGGAAAACCGAATTAGGATAATATTGGTGGATTATTTCACGATTTCGATCCAGGATAGTTCCTCTGCCTGATCATCGGCTACTGAGGTTTCGGTTTTCCGAAAACTTTCCAGGAACTCCTTGATTGGCTGCTCGTTTTCATACCAGATCGTTTTATCTGATGATTCTTTAAGTAACTCTTCCATAACCAAACGCCTTTCCTCTTAAGACTCGATTAAATTTTCTTTAAAGCAGGGTCGGGTTATTATCAGCTGAGGTTAATTTTGTAAAGCCTAATTTTCATTGTTTCGCAAAACGCCGATATTTCTGTATTCTGGATCTTTGCAGAATTTAATTGAAATCTTATCTTTTCAACTATTTGAAATCAAATTGCTACTTAT
>JASFFJ010000033.1:0-21267 GCA_050124355.1 Desulfobacterales bacterium
AAGTAATTCATACATTGAAACCAAAAGTCAGGTTGAATTGCTAAAAATTTCAAAGGAAAAGCTGAGAAAAATATGTAGAAAATATCCTAAGATCGAACATGGGTTGTTGAACCTTTTAAAGGTTCGCTCCGATTCATCCATGGATGATTCACGTGAGAAATTGCGCTATGTTCGACGAATTCAATCCAAAATGGAATTAGGGATTGAAATCCATTTAAACGGTTCGCAAAATACCTCAATCTGTCTTTCAGGCTTTTCCAGTGATGTGTCCATAGGTGGCATACGCTTTATTATGGATGAGATAAGTCTTAAATCATCTTCAGAAATCTCTTCGTTCGAGAAGGGCATCAAAAATGCGAAGGTACAGGTGAATTTCCCTATAGAAGATTTGGCTGTCAGTATACCTGGAAAAATTGTATGGGTGTCACAAGTTTTACATGAGGGAAGAAAAACAATTGCCCTTGGTATTCAATTTGATAAAATGTCACCTAAATTAAAAGGATTATTAATGGTGTTTTTCGATTCATTTCATAAAAATTGAACGTGTATTGCGGCTCAGAAACCGACGGTAACTGCCCTGCCCATTTTCGATCTGCTCACCTTTCTATTTGACCTTGTAATTAGTGAATAAAACGCTTTGATTCGATCTAAATAGATTATTCAATAAAAATCCTGGCATGGTTATCGGCGCCGGCGTAAACTTTGCGGCGAAAATAATTGCTGGAAGGCCTGACAGGAAAAAAATATAGATGTGACATACAGCGACAATCAGATGAACCGAATCCTGCAAGCGGTATGGATGCGCCTCGGGCATTCGCCAGTACTTGTGACCAATGATCTTCACGGTGAGTGATATCATACGTATACCATACTTCAGCCGGAGACAGGTATTCGCTCAGGTAATCAATATGCCAGTGGGGGCTGCTGGAAGTATTGCGGTGATGCCCAATCCGGGCTTTTAAACCACCCGGACCGAAGGCACTGCCCACATAAACATAAAATCCAGGTTGGAGTTTGAGGATGCCTAGTTTTCCGATGACAAGCCTTTTATTTCGTTCGGATTTGAAAACCAAGGCATAGGTTCCAGGGAGAGGACGCATAACAATGATAAATGAAGATTACATATTCCCATATAGCTTTTGAGTATTTTCCGAAACGGTCTCAATGACTTCCTGCTCGCTAATATTTTTCAATTCTGCAATTGCCCTAATGGAGATTGAAATATTGATCGGTTCATTGCGCCGGTTCTGATGAGGACCCAATACCGGACTGTCGGTTTCAACCAGCAGTCGGGAAAGCGGAACTCTTTTGACAAGCTTTTGCTTCTGACGGGAGCGTACCACCGAGGGCGGGATAGAGAAAAAGTAGCCGGCTTCAAGGGCCGGTAGCGCCGCCGAGGCTTTACCGTCGAAGGCATGCATCTGAACTTTGACGGCATTGCTTTCAAGTAGCAAGGCAACGGCATGTCGACCGGCTGATCTTGAATGAACGTTAAGTGGTAGATCCAGTTCGTTGGCCAGGCTGATGAAATTTTTAAAGATCTCTTTTTGAAGTTCTTTAGCGGCATCTTCTTTTACGATCCAGAAATCCAGCCCGACTTCACCGACGGCAACCAGCCTGGCGCGTTCTTTGCGAATAAACCCTTGCATCTCCTCTGCCTTTGTCCTATCGAGTATCGTCGGATACAACCCGGCCGCCGGACGCAGCAGCGGATGCTTTGCTGCAAGTTCGATATTCTTGCGGGCATCGAGTATATTTTCACCCACGGCAATCACCGCGAGGATGCCGGATTTGCCGGCTCTTTCAAGCACCTCGTTACGATCCAGGTCGAACACCGGATCGCAGATGTGAGCATGCGTATCAACAAGTTGCCGCATTGGCATCATTGCCTTCATTTCAGGTGCTAAATATCTCTTTTCCAGATCTTAAGGAAAAAATCCCCATAGGAGCCTAATTGAAGTCCATCAGCATGAGTTCACCGGTCAACTGGCACATGGCGGCTACCTGGGTGACAAACAGTTTTTTGTCAAACTCATCCAGCCGTCCTGTGGTCGACCGGTAGGCGCCTTGGATGCCCATGGCGGCATAAGCCGGCAAATCCCATTCCAGAGCAATTTTTCCCATACCATACCACACACCCTGGGAGCGTTTGTGAATACCGGGTCTTTCGACGCTTTGCACCATTACACGAGACCAGTTATTGTCCTTTACCGCCTTTATGGCCTTGTCGATCAGGACCTGGTTATTTCGTGTCCAGAGAAAAGAAGGCTCAATTTTTCCGGTGGGCGCAAAAGCATTGCCGACTTCTCTGAATTCTAGCTGGCCGAGATGCTCCATGGCGATCAGTGCTACAATTGATTCCCTATCTTCAGGATGTTTTGTAAACCAATCCTTATTGATATTTCCTTGCTCCATTCCAGGCATATAATGCCGGTTGTCCAGGAAGACCATCAGCGTTCTGGGTCGTACCGATTTAGGAAAATGAGAAAAATAAGAGACAATACCCAGCAAACCAAATGCACCGTTTTCCTGTGAAATCGACGGTCCATCGGTGTGGGTTATGAGGATTATTTTCTCGTCCCGGGGGGTACCGTAATCTTTGCCAGGCAGGTAGCCGATTAACTGGTAAGTCTCTGCAGACTCGACTTCGGCGACAAGCTTCAGCGTGGCCGTCTTGCCAAGCTGAGCGTCTACAATAACTTGATCACCAGCATTGCGGTCAAGATAGAGGATGGGATTTTTGTGCATTTTGAGGACTGGAAATGTATACAAGCCTGCCAGGCGGTCATAGCCCATGTTAAAGACGACAATCCCGCCGGCAGCGTTACTCCTGGCTAAAAAGGTATTGATTTTTATTGTCTGCCGGAGTTGCCACCAAACATCGTAGGCCACCGAGTTGATCGTCGACACCTTGGTGAACATGGGGGGGAAAGTGTCCGCATCAGACAAATATTCGTAATCATTTAAGGTGAACCAATTCTCATAGTCTTCTTGGAACGGCGGGTTCGGATGCGGCGCAACCGGCACAACCACAAGTTTACCCGAATATGTCGACATCTCGTCCTGGGGATTAAACAACGCCAGTTCGGCAGTGATGCCTTCTGGACCGGTCGCACCCGAGTAGGCTCCATAATGGGCAACTTTTACGGTCCGGCCGTCGGATTTCAGCGACCAGCCGCTATCATCCGGCCAATCAGAGGTATGCCAGCGGGCATACGTCCATTTATTGGCGGTAAGATCTTCAACACCAAGCGCCTTTAATTTGTTTTCCATAAAAGAGAGAAATTTATGCCATGATTTATTCCCTGAATACGTGGGACCAAATTGGTCTTTGTATTTATGCCAGGTCAAGGCCTCCGAGGACGTTATCATAAATTCAGGGTTGACGGTGGCGAGAAATCTCTGGTAGTCCGGGGACTGATCGATGTTGATCCTTTCGGTCGAACATGCCGCGAGCATCCAAACAAAGACGACGATCGCGGTGTTAAGTATCGATTTAGGACTTTTTATCACTTTTTTTCCGTTTTTTCTTAGGACGCCGTACGCCGTAGGTCCCACAATAAATTTTGCCTCGTTTAGTACGCTTATCTCCTTTACCCATCGGATATTTCTCCTTCAATTCATGGTTGCCGGCAGCATGACAGCTGCGCAAGGTTACTCAACGTTATTTCGTAAAAAGCTTTCCTCTAATACTTGTCAACCCCTAGTTCCGGGCTTCTATGTAGCTCTCTTTCATTCGGGAAAATTGAGGGTGACATTCTCGTTGCCTTCTTCGGACGTCAACTCTACCTGGACTTCAATGCTGTCATCGCGTATACCCAGCGCCAGAGGCGTCTTGCCTTTGCCGCTTTCAATATGAGTAATCTCTCTTACAGCCTCTAATATCTTGGTGCCAACATCAGAGCCAGGGGACGGCAGTTCTGATCTGCGATAGTTTGCCGTTACAATGGTCTCACCGTCTTTGGAATGGCTGATAGTAATCTTTTCGGCGTTATTATTGACGCCATGCAGCGCGGTTAAGGCCAGCCACTTTAAGGCAGCTTCGTCTTTGTCCTCCTCGTTTTTTATGGTGGACATCTCTTTGAGTGGATCGTTTGTGGCATAACAGTCGCATA
The DNA here is from genome assembly GCA_050124355.1 of Desulfobacterales bacterium. GTDB lineage: Bacteria > Desulfobacterota > Desulfobacteria > Desulfobacterales > JAFDCJ01 > JAFDCJ01. The sequence continues at coordinate 4,116 of JASFFJ010000033.1, forward strand.
ATTCCTGAACCTTTAGATGTACACTGCGTTTTTCCTTCATATGAATGCCTCCCATCAAGTAAAGTATTTAAAGTTGTAAATAGTACTAATTTATGCACTTTTAGCCAAAATGCAAGATGATGCATATCTTTAGATTATGGCTCCTTCGGCCCCGGCAACCTGCGCTGTTTCAAAGTATCCAACCACTGAGCGGCACCGACCAGCGCTATTAATGCGTCGTCGATGGCACCCAATATCGGTATGCTGTCCGGAAACAAATCAATGGGGGAAATCAACCAGATAAATGCAATACCAGTAATGATGATTTTTCGAATCCATACGGCAATTTCATCGAAAAGTGATTCAATTTTGAAAATCGCTGCATAGGGCACCAGGAAAAAGCCTCTTTCATCGCCATGAAGCTCCAGAATCTGGTGCTCTCGCACCAGGCGGTGGGAAATTGCCTGAGCAATCCCGCCGGCCGTGGGCACATTTAGCTCATATTGTTTGCCGTATTCGCGCTGAACGATAGCGAGGACACCATCTTCGGTGATAAAACCGTCCACCACTGCGCGTTTGGCGATTCTCAGACTGCATTTAAATTCCAGACGATCGTCAACGGCGTGCAGCCTGCTGAGCACATTCTGCTGCCCGATAATATTGCCGTAATTGCTGTATTGCAGGATGATCCCTGCCAGCAAAGCAATACATCCGAGGCCGAATAAAAATGAAGGTCTCGGGTTGTGCGATAGGGTTTGCAGAGCAGGGATAAGAAAGGCCACTGTGACCAAGGCGAACCGCCGACCAGCTTTTTTCTGAGTGAAGGCAATCGAGGTAAAAAAAATCAGCAGCAAAATTCCGGGATTACGGAAAATATCCTGAATCCAGACCGGTAAAATACTCCCCAAACCGACGGTGTCCTTCAGGCTGATCACATAATCTTTGAGATGCCCCAACAGACCGTATGATGATTCCGGATCTGGAGGCAAACCCGCAATGCGACCGATCAGCAAGGCCAAAGGAACGATCAGAAGAATATGTAAAATAAGATTGATACCCAAAGGTCGGCCCAGCAGATAGATTTCCCAGCAAAAACCGGCCACCAGGAAAATTGCAAGGATACCGACAAAAATACCCTGGTTATAGGTAAAATATTTTTCTCCAAACCAGGGGTCCTGACCCATTAGTGCGATGGCCGCAATATAACACAAGGCGACAACAATCCATTTCGGATCACTGATACTGGCCACACCGGCGCGCCGTTCACTTTTAATGGATCGCCGTTTTTCGCCGGCCCCTACTTGTGATGCCATATCATTCATAATTTTTTGGTTTTTTCGAGTTCTTGGATGAGGGAATCAAGCTTTTTCTGCAGATCTTTTCGTTTTTGTTCATGATTTTGGACGATCTGCCGGCCTTCAAACCAATGCCACCGATCAAGAATATGGGTATAGATGACCGCTCTCAAAGCTCTGGCCTCTTTCTTATCGACCAGAGCTTGACTTTCACAGATATCCAGGGCTTTGTCTCTGTATGCGACATCCGGGTGCTCATCCTCTTCATAGCCGCCGATTTTCCAGATCAGAACATACAATTTGGCCTGTTCCAGGCGCAGTTTTTGATAGAGGTCCGTCAAAGCGGTTTCTCTATCTTCATCGGCCTGGGGGTGTTGTTTCCGAGCCACCAAAGTATTGCAGGCACGGCTAATCTGCTGCGCAATCATTTCGGCCTCTTTCCGATAGGCCTTTTTTGCTTGCGGTGTATAGGCCCCGATGCGATCGGCAGCGGTTAGAAATGCATGGGCGTAATAGTAATTGGCAAAAGGATCTTCTGGAAATCCGGCCAAATAATCACGGGCCGAGGTTTTTAAGACATGGATACGACCGGCATCGGATAAAAGCTCCCAGTAACGGTAGAATACATTTTGCCATAATTCCCAATCTTTTTCCGGAATCTCACCAAGGGCTGATTCCGCTACCTTGATGGCCTCAGTTAATTTTCCTTCACCGAAATAAAGCCGATCGATTTTAATCAACACCCCGAGCCAGGGTTTGTTTCGGACATCCGCGCCGGTTGACGTTTTTTCCATGATGGGGCCGCCAATACTCATGATACCAAGGTCACGCGGAACCGGTTTGAAAAAACGGTGGAAAGGAAAAAATACGGAAACCAGGAGTACGGCCACCACGGCGAAAAGGAGCAACCGTAATTTATCCGTAGGGGTCGATGCAGGCGGGTTCAGGGCCAGTTCAATGGCCATGGGATCATAGTCCTCTTGCCGGGCGATATGTATTTTCTCATCAGCTTCGATGGTTCCCGTTTTGGGTAGAAATCCGATGGACGCTTTGACATCCGTTTCCGGCCGGATCGGCGTACCAGAGGGTAAGCGCCTGGCAGGCAACCGGGATTTATCTTGTTCTGAGTTCATCGAAGCGTTCTATTGTTTGGTATAACTTTTTTTACACTTGCTAATTTCAGGGCTCCTGACCCCAATTGGAAAAACTTCTCGGGAAGCCCTGATATCTAAAGACCCTACAAAATTTGTAGTAAAAATATGTCGCTCTGATAATGTGGCTGAATAATAAAGGAAAGGATAGGAAAGATTTCTTCAATAGTCAAATATTTTAGAAAATCGATAAGGTTGAATGCGGGATGCTGTGGGATCTGGATATGATATCCCGAAAGGGATTAAATTAATGGAGCCAAGCGACATCCAAAAATATTCGATTTGCAGTCTTCAATTACGACCCGTCAGGGTCAGGGTATCTGAAGTTTACGGTGGGTCTGGCCCAGTCGAAGCGAAAAACCGGGCGGGACTTCATTTACCGATTGCATTGCGCTTGCAAATGCAGCTCAATGGACCAGGTATTGGGCACGACCCACCATAATCAAAAAAGGCTTCATATTGAGCGCTATTCTTTTGCTTGAAGGGTACGATTAAATTTACCATTCAGGAAGTGATGAACCTTGTAGGCCTTAGGCTCAATATTTTTTTCGAGCATTGCTTCAACCAAATCATCCTTAAAGCGCCTGCAATAATCAGCTTTCATGCAAGATTGCGTGGCTGAGCGACGGATTTTATCACTTCTTGAGCTGCGCAATGCTGACTTCGCTTGGCAGCGGGCAATAAAGGCTTCCACCAGCCCTTCAAGTCTCGTTTTCGTTGCCACGACCTCCGCGTTGTTTGCCAGGGCCTGATTTGGGGTGAGTATTGCGGCCAATACCATTACGACCATGGCCATCGCTGCCTTTGTTCTCATAATGACCTCCTTTCGTTTAGCTATTTTCTGTTGACTGCTCTGCCTTAACCAGGTGTGCTGGATGATTCATCAACACTTTCTGGTTTGTTAAAAAACGAAGCGGATCAACTTTACCGGCATTTGCATGGTCTGGATTGGGTGTTCGGTCTTATTTCGTTCGAGTTCGAAAGATTTTTATACAATCATTATGCATATTCAATGCCAGAATACGAATGCTGCATCAGCACCTCGGGTAAATCCTTACAATACTTTTAAATCATTTGAATTGTTCATTTCAACAGATGGTATATTGGTCCTTTTGATACAGTGAATCCCATTTATAACTGTAAAGTTACTTGCTATTTTTAAGAGATCAGTGTAAGTTTGCTCGACAATTTACACCCCCACAACGAATAAACGCCAACCATGCCACTTTAATTCAATTCATAACCTGCCGGCATCGACCAGGTTTGCACCATCAAGCATTCCCCTGCGGTACCGGGAGAACCTTTTAAATTCTCACCGCCAAGCCGGTGGTTTATGAATTGCGTATTGAGTCAGGAGAAAGCTGATGACAACGTCCGATCAAGATATATTGCTGACCGGCGAAGATTTCGATTTGCTTTATCAGATATCTAAATCCATCCATTCCATTCATGATCTGGCAAAGATGCTCCAGAATATTCTGCTGAAGATAAAGGAAGTGTTCGCCGTAGAAGGCGCATCCATTGCCCTGCATGATGCCGGCAACAAAGAATTTTATTTTATTCGAACGGTGGAAGAGCAGTGTGGTATCGAACAAAAAAGAATGGATCAAATGCGGTTTCCGGACGACTATGGTGTGGCCGGCTGGGTGTTGCGTGAAAACCGTTCGGTGATAATTCCGGATGTTTCCTGCGACGAAAGATTTTCCGACAAACTCGACATCCAGCAAGATATTGTCACTCGCTCCATGATTTGCGTCCCTCTGAAAACGCGCAAAGGGTCGATTGGGGTGCTTTACGCGTTAAATAAATTGGAAGGAGAATTTACCCCGAAAGCTTCGCGTTTACTGGAAATTTTATCCGGCACCATCGCCATTGCCATTGAAAATGCAAAACTCTATGGCGAAGTAAAGCAATATGCCACATCTCTGGAAAAAGAAAATGTCAGGCTCAAATCCGAAGTGCAAAACCGCTTCAACCTACAGGGAATAATCGGTTCAAGTGCTCCCATGCGGAGAGTCTTTGAGCTCCTGAATAAGGTCATCGAAACGCCGACTTCCGTTTTAATTCAGGGAGAAACCGGAACTGGAAAAGAACTTCTCGCCAAAGTCATTCATTACAACAGCGCCATGAAAGACAAGCCTTTTATTGCAGAAAATTGCGGGGCCCTATCCGAGAATCTTTTAGAGAGTGAACTTTTTGGTCACGTCAAGGGCGCATTTACCGGAGCAGTCGCAGATAAGAAGGGGCTGTTTGAAATGGCCAACGGCGGGACGGTTTTTCTTGATGAGATCGTGGATATGCCCCATTCCATGCAAACGAAACTGCTGCGGGTCCTGCAAGAAGGGCAGGTGAGACCCGTGGGTGGCAGTCATTTCCGGGAAGTGAATTTTAGACTCATTACTTCCTCCAATCGTGAATTGCTAAAGGAAGTGGAAGCCGGAAATTTTCGGGACGATCTTTATTATCGCGTCCAGGTTTTTCCCATTAAGCTGCCGCCCTTAAGGCAAAGAAAAGAAGATATTCCGCTTTTGGCAGCACATTTTCTCGAAAAATATGCAAAGAAACTAAACCAGCCGGTTGCACGATTAACACCATGGGCCCTGGATTTATTGGTACAATTTGATTGGCCGGGCAATGTCAGAGAGTTGGAAAATGAGATGGAGCGGGCATTAACCCTGGCAGGGGGAGACCGTGAGATTCAGGCCTCCTATCTTTCAGACAAAATCACCGGTAGCGTCGGTAAGATTGACACCAAACAGATGGATGGTATGAGCCTGCGAGATGCCATCGAACGAATGGAGCTGCAAATGGTCACCAGGGCGCTACGCGATACAGGTGGAAACCGTTCCAAAGCCGCACGCATGTTAGGCCTGACGCGCCAGGGATTAATAAATAAAGTCGCCCGCTATAAAATTGATATATAATCATTCCCCTAAACTTTCCTTGCGATTGTCCGATATTGCTGTAAACGTCTTTTAAAAACTGTGTTTATGCCCTCCAAGTGGATCTACAAAATTATCCGGTTAGGTTTATAAAATCTCAGTCAGTATTTGCAAGGTGCCAAATGATTATAGAATGTTCGAATTGCACAAAAAAGTTTAAAATCCAGGAAGATCGACTGCCTCAAGACAAAATTGTTGCTTTCCCCTGTAAAAATTGTGGGGAAAAAATCCGTCTCGATCTTCGGATCGGACAAACTGTCAATGAACCATCCAATGAACCGGATCCTGGTAGTGCAAAATTGGCGCAAACTCCTCCGCAAACGGCCGCTGAGACCGAACAAGAGAAGCTTAAGGATAAAATATTAAAAAGCGTCAAAGAACTGCCGCCGATGCCCCAGGTTATTATTAAAACTCAGGAAGTAATTTCGGATTCAAAAGCAGACGCAAAAAAAATAGCCGAGGTTATTGAAACCGATCAGAGTATTGCCACGAAGGTTCTCAAAGTTGCCAATTCCGCCTATTTCGGTATGAGCGGCAAGATATCTTCGATATCCCATGCATCGGTGGTGCTCGGTCACAAAATTTTAGAAGAAATTGTTACGCTGGCAGGTGCCGAAGGAATATTGGCCGGGAAACTTCCGGGTTATGGATATGATTCACAGGATTTATGGAAACACTCCCTGGCAGTGGCATTTGCATCGAAAATTATTGCTAATTCAAAAAATCCCGGTCTTGTCAAAGAAGCCCATATGACCGGTTTAATTCATGATGTTGGAAAAATTATTCTTGATAGCTATATTGTTGAGAAAAAAGCAGAAATTGAATCCTTCATGGAAACAGAAGAAAAAACATTTTTTGAGGCAGAAAGCCAATATTTGGGATTCAACCATGCGGATATTGCCTCAGATGTTTGTAAAAAATGGAATTTTCCCGAATCCATAAATATTGCGATAAAATACCATCACCAACCGGCAGGCTCGGAGGGTAACGAGCTGTGCTATATTCTTCATATGGCGGATTATATCGCTACATTGAGCGGCATCGGATATGATAGTGATGATATCCTGTATGAACTTGAGGAAGGAACCATGGACTATTTACGCTTTTCAAATGAAAACGTGAGTGAAATCGTCCTGCAAGTTACTGAATCCGTAAACAAGATCTCTGTTTAATCTCTCCTGGGTTTGATTCCCCCGCAGCTTGCTGCGATAAAAGTGAGCTAAATTCTAAAAGCATGATACACTGCGGCTTGCCGCGCAGAGATTTCAATATGACGAATTTAGTTCGACCCGCTCCCTGTCATTGGTCGTTGATTGAATAACTGCTTCCACCTTCAAAACGCGGTTTTGCCGGACGTGACCCTCTGCTGTTCTTCTCTTTTCACCTCATCTCTTTTTATGTCGACGAGTTCCTTTAGGTTTTGAACGAAATAAATAACAATTTGATATCCGTGACGGCCGAACTGATCGGGAACTAGCGACACAAGCAAAACGTCCAGATTCTTTCTCCAAACCATGGTTTTCCCATTTTCTTCCTTCCATTCGATGATCTGCGGCGAACCGTATTTTGTTTTAAGTGTTTCAACAATGCCAGTTTCATCAATTTTGAAATTGACTTTAAACAGCAACGGGGTCCGTGTGTATTCCGAAAATACAAGCGCCACGTAGTCGAAAGGCGTATTTTTTTTTCGTGCATAGCGATACATAAGCTTGAGGATGTTATGCTCAACTCTTTCGCCGGGTGGAAAATTTAACTTTTGATTCAGCTCATTGATTTCAGGAAGATATTTGCTGATAAACCCTGCATAATTGGTTTCCAAATCCAGGATGCCGCGACCCTCGATGGCGTCGCGACCTAGTTTTTTACCAAGATCTTCCCGGATTTGCTCGGTTAGCTTTGTATTCGTTCCAAGCTCAAAAAAGGTGAAACTCTCGGATTTTACGGTGGCCGGGTCTGTTTCGACCGATTCGCGATTGTCTCCGCAAGAAACTGAAATAGACAAGATGCCAATGAGCGTATAGATGTAGATGGACCTAAAATGCAATTTCATTCGCAATGGCATTTACATACCCCATACAATAGAACGTTTACTTTTTTTAGAAATATTCCCTACATAAAACGGAAACAGCCCAGCTGTACGGTCTTTGAAAAATTGAACCAGGGTTTCCGCCATTACCCGGAATGCGATGTCATCCCACGGTACCTCGGATTCCGAAAACAGGCGAACCTCCAAACTCTCATCGCCCGGTCTGAAATCGTGGTCCATCAGACGGGCGCGAAACATCAAATAGACCTGGTTTACATGGCAGATATTGTATAACGCATATGGTGCCAGAATTTCAACCCGGGCCCGGGCTTCTTCGAATGTCTCACGTCGGGCACCGGCCGAGACGGTCTCGCCGTTTTCCAGATAACCGGCCGGCAATGTCCATTTGCCGTAACAAGGTTCGATAGCGCGTCGACAGAACAGGATTTTATCTTCCATTTCGGGAATGCATCCGACAACCATTTTAGGATTCTGATAGTGGATTGTTTTGCAGGATTCACAACAATATCTGGAACGATCGTCGCCCGGGGGTATGAAGTAGGTCAGTGATTCACCGCATTCGCTGCAGTAGTTCATTTGCATTGCCCTATGTTACAGACCGGTCATAACAACTGCGATGGTGCTGTCGTCTGAAATCTCGACCCAACACGCGAGAGGAAATGATCTAAAATGACTAATATTAATGAAATCCTACGCTCTATCCGTTTTTTTAATGGGCATAATAGCATAATTATAGCTCATTCTTGTCCACCGGTGATTTGGCGGATTAGTTCATTTTATCTATCATAAATCCAGCATGATGTAGTCCGCATCTTTACTGGTGACTGTTTCAGGATCGACGCTCTCTTTTACTTCCGGTAAAATAACCGCAAGCGGCGTTTGCGAGCGTTCGCGGATCTGGCGCGGGACGGCGCCTTTTTGAGCATGACCCATACCAGTCAAGACAACGACCACTGCATCCGGATATTTCTTCAGATAATTCAGCGTATTAATGGCCATTGCCGTGTCCCATACCAGCTGAGCCTCACAGAAATAGTTGAAATTAAGATCGCCGTGGGCGTGGGCACCAAAGGCGCTTTTTATGTACTCCATATAGGCCTTATCGACCCTGCAAGTCACATCTGACAGTTTTCCTCTCTGCTCCGGGGTAAGAGATTTAAATCCGTGCTGGGCGACCTGCCGGGTGATGTTTCGAGAAACATTGAGTCCGATCAGCGGTATTTTTTCTTCTCTGGCATAGTCAAAAATTACACGATAGGCTGACCACGGATAATTCCAATTATTGTAGTATATTTCCTGGAATTTCTCATCACCGATCTCCCCGTTGATCCAGCGATCGAGTGCCTTTTGGCTGTCACTTCTAAACATTTCCAGTCCGATGGCCACCTGCATGCCGGCCTCTTTAAGCGTCCGAATGACATCCCGTTGCACTTCATGATGTTTTTTGTTGCTGTGGTGTTCCCCCACCAGAATAACTCGCTTTTGTTTGAGCACCATGAGCGCCTCGGACATGGAGACTTCTTTACCAAGGTTCAGGTCATACATTTGCTGGTCTGTTTGTTTGTGAACGGCGCCTACAGCACCAGCAATAATTAGTATCAACAAAAATAACATCTTGAATCTTTTTATCATATTGGCTTCCTTCCTGTATTTCGGTACGTTTGATTTATGTCGTTATTCACGCGATTAATTCCAATCATGTATTAGCGGAGAGGTCTCCACTGGCCATATTCCCTTAGCCAGATTTTTGCCACCTTGGAAAGCGAGATAGCTGTACTTTCCGTAGTGGGTGATTTTTCGGGCCACCACTCCGGCATATTGAACGGATAGCGGCATAAACAACGCAGCGACACGTTTGGTGGCGGTGGGATGTTCAAACACACCTAGAAAAGTATCGGCGGCCTTGTCATAGCGCCTGTCATTCAGAACAAAGGAATCTGCTTGAACCGTGATTCGGGCCGGCATTTTTGATAACAGATCGTTGCGCTGGGGAAGACCAATGATCAATATGTCATTCTCAGCAAGCATTTGCCCGTTCAACTCGCTTTCAGTGACGAACGTATTATGTTTCAGTCCCAGTGAAAGAGCAAGTATTTCAGCAGCTTTTTTTATTTCTGGATCAAGCTTTTCGGACAACACGGTCAACACGGTTGACGCGCTTTTAAGGGTGTTAACAGCAGGCGGTATTTCCGAAGGGAGAAGCCGACGGAAGATATCTTCATTGGGATCAGCTATGAGTTTTTGAGGCGGGTGATCGCTGTCCAGCTCAAATGGCGTCGCCCGCCCGGAGATAAAAATTTTCTGGTACGCCGTCTGTTCCGCGTTTTGAAGCGCAAGTGTCAGTGGAAGATCAAAATAGGGCCTAGACTGGAGGATCTGTCCCTTTACTTTCCAGATCCCGTCGCTGTAATCGGCCTGAATCCCATCCAGCGAAAATTGAGGTGCCCCTCGGCGGTAAACCCACTGGTCAAAAAATACCTGCAGGGACTGTTTGCCACGGATTTCAAACGCTTGTTGCAGGTCTGACCAGGATGTCTGTTTGAAGAGACGGCTGCGATATATATCTCGCAAGGCACCCCAGAAAGCATCTTCACCCAGGATTTGCCGTATCATATGAAAAATCATGGCCCCTTTGTCATAGCCGATCGTTCGGGTGACAGGGTCATATCTGCTTTGAAAGCGCTGCAGTGCAAAATCGTTTTGCGGCGACACCAGGGTTGAATAGTTTCTCAGCCATTGTCGTCTGTGATCCCGGGCAGCCTCATACGATTTAATCTCTTTGAACCGATAATCCGCTACATATGAGGTCAGGCCTTCACTCCAGTTGCCCTGGGATGAATCCACATAAACCCCGTTCCCCCACCAGCAATGAGCGATTTCATGCCCCAGACTGGTATGAATGATAAACGGCAACTGCAGCACCCGGCCCCCCAACAGTGTGTAGGAAGGAAAACCAAATCCAGTTGGGAAGAAATTCTCTACAACGGCAAATTTCTGAAACGGATAATCTCCAAAAAGATCCGAATATAACAACAGGTAATCGGCGGTCGCCTCCAGATATGCTTCAGCCAGGTGGTTGTTTTGCGGCAGTAAATAGGTCGCCACGGTGATACCATCCACAGATTTCTCCTCAACCAGATACCGGGCAACTGAAAGGGATAGACCCTCAACGGGATAGGTTACCTCCCATTCGGATATGGTTTTTCCGCCATTGACCCTGTGGCCGAGTGATCGGCCGGCTGTCACGGCGATTAGACCGGACGGGGCGGTGACCGTTAACTTGTAAGTTGCCTGGCTGTCCAGGAGCTCAGGATACCAACCGGCTCCGGCCAGTAGAAAGCTGCCTTGTTCCGATATGGTGGCAGTCACACCGAAGCCGGGATTGTCCATATTTACGGGGCGTGTCGGAACCGGATCATCAAATATGGCCGCATAATCGATAACAACCCGCAATTCGCCGGACCGCTCATGGAGTTTAAGCGGTATCCGCAGACGGCCATTATTAAAATTGAATTCACGTGGCGTCTGGTTAACACGCGTTTCGACATGGGTTGCGCGTTCACTGAGGCGAAATTCAAGGACGCCGTTGCCATCATTTTTAATGGTGACCTCATTTTGGCCGATTAACTTCTTCTCCTTGGGGATCAATTCAATTTGAATGTGATGCGCTGCGTCCAAACCTGCAGCCTGCGAAAGTACGGCAGAGATCAACAGCCCCAAATAGATGATCATTATCATCAAACCGTTTTTTAGTTTAAAAAATTCCATGGTCCATTCTAAGTACTGTAAAGGATATGTCAAAATTCGACAGGTGATTGACTTCTCTTCTTGGGGTGTTAGTTTAAAACCCTGAGCAGATTGGTGTGCTAATAGGTTATCAGATGCATTCAAACTACCCTGAATGTTAGGTAATTTATATCTATAAAAATTTTAATGGATTATAAGATGGCGAAACAATCAAAAACGTCTGCAGGACAGTATGTTCGCAAAGAAACCTTCTGGTTGGTAACACTTCTGGCCCTTTCAGTGGGTTTTTTTGGAGGCGTAATGTTTGGCGTGTTTAAAACCGAGACAGTGGACCTTCCCGGTCGGCCTGCACCAGCCCCAACAACGGCAACCGATCCCAACAACACCGGCATGATCGCCGCACTTGAGAAGGAAACCCGATCCAATCCCGGCAGTCTTGAAGCATGGATTTCGCTAGGAAACGCATACTTTGATTCGAACCGATACGAAAAGTCAATCGGCGCGTACCGCAAAGCGCTGGAAATTAACCCAAACAATGCAAATGTCTGGACCGACATGGGCGTTATGTATCGTCGCAACGGCAATCCCCAAGAAGCGATAAAATCATTCGAAAAAGCCATAGAGACGGATCCCAAGCATGAAATTGCTCGCATGAATAAAGGAATTGTGCTGCTACATGATCTTCAAGATACTGACGGTGCGATAGAAGCCTGGGAAGATTTGTTGGAAATCAACCCCGTCGCGATGGCGCCCACCGGCCGATCCGTGGATGAAATGGTGCAGCAAATGAAAAAGCAGAAAAGCCAGTAGAATGGCACGGAAATGGCAATTTCGGATGTTGGGTTTAGGATTTGTTGTATCGCTTTGCTCTATCTTTTTTTATTCTAACGCTTAAAACACGGTCCTTCCCCGCAAACTAATACGGGATCTACGACAGGCCCGGTTTTTTGCTAAATAGATCTGCCGCAGGCGTACCATAAATCCGAATTCTAAAATCGTAAATCCGAAATCTATTAGAGGGGTCAATTGTTCGGGTAGCGTTGACCATAGATTTTTTGAATGTCTTTTTCAGCGAAATTATACGCCGTATTACAGAAATGGCATCGTAACTCCAGGGGAAAAGGTCCATTATCCCGAATGTCTTTAAGTTCCTCGATTGGCAGCAACGTCAACAGATTGCGAAGCCGTTCCTGATTGCAATGGCACATAAATTCAATCCGGCGATTGGCTAAAAAGCGGGGTGAATAAGCTCCAAAGGCGTCAGCGATCAGATCCTCCGGATCCTTATCGTTCGAAAACACTTCTCCTAAAGAAACCAAATCGGTTACCTGCTTTTCCATGCCGGCGGTCAATTCATCATCCGCCCGAGGCAATGCTTGCAAAAACAACCCACCGGCCCCTGCAACCCGACCCTGCTTGTCGAATTTTATACTCAAATTAAAAGCCGTCGGGATTTGCTCGGAAATCAGGTAATAGTTTGCCAGATCCTGGGCGATATTGCCGTATTTGAGCATTACTTTGCCGGTAAATGGCTGTTTGGCATCTTCAATATGCTTGGTCACGGAAAGAAAACCGGCACCGAAAAAAGGCGACAGATCGAAGTTTTCCATGGGCTTTGTTAAAGGTATCGCGACAGTTTTCAAAAAACCGCGCACTTCGCCGAAAGCATTGGCTTCTACGACCAGCCCTTTAATCGGTCCCGAACAATCAAATTTTAGGGCGATCCGGTCATTGCTTTTTAAGCTTGCCGACATTAACCCTGCGCCCAAATAGGCTCGCCCCAGCACCAAAGTTTCCAGAATCCCCAGTTCGTGGTTGGCCCGCATTTCGTTGACCATCCGCGTACCGTTCAAAATCACTCCGCGGACGGCACCGTTGGACAGCAAAAAGTTGTAGAGACGATCCCTGGCGCCGGCCAGCAATTGTTCCTTGAGGGTGTCTCCGTATGGCTTTTTCTTTATCATTTTCGTAACCGTTCATTGCTTCCAGGTTTCCCGTTGAGGGTAAACGTCTACAGGTGCACGATAACTATCCTCAAGGAATCACGGCAACCAGCATACTGCGCCCCCAATGCAGCAATACAAAATAGCCGAAGGCAGATAAAACCAAGGCAAGGCAGGGTAGCCACAAATGCCTGTACACGGACGATAATCCGGTCTTGAAATATTCGTTGGAAAGGACCAGGCACAGATGTAGCGGAGATAAAAGCACGCCGGCAAAACCGCATACCATGGCCAGCATCATATAGGCAAGCATGTATTGGGTCTCGCCCATTGAATGGATAATAGGAATTAATATAGGAAAGGTCCCGCCCACAAAAGCGATGGCGATACCGCCGACCAACCCCACCACAAAAGGCAATAACGCGATGATGACCAGCAGGGGGACTTTCAGGTTCATCAAATCGTTGCTGATGGCATCAATCGCCTGGCTGTCTGTCAATACCCCTTTAAAGAAGAATATCGCCAGCACCATATAAACCATCGTCAGAAGATGTTTATTGAGCAACACGTCGTGTGTCTGCCGGCCGGTAAAATTGTTTTTGCGCCATATCCAAAAAATGGCTATCGCCAGACAAACAATCAAACCTGTTTCCTTGGCCAGGAAAAAGTCAGGAAAAAGCCTTGAAAGGAGCAATCCGGAGCTTAATCCCGGTACGATGACAATCAGTATCGGCAAGAGCTCACTTAAAAAAGGCATGATCGGCGGACGCCGGACATGGGCTGCCTGAGGCCTTGATCTTTCGATGATCCTTATGGCGTTCTGGCCAAAAATAATGGCGGTCAGCGTCAAGGGCGCCATAAATAAAACAAAAACTGAAAGATTGAGGTCGGCAAGAACCGCCGTCATCAGCACCCCCGGGTACAGCGGCCACCAGTACTCCCAGATATGGCGAAACCAGTAATTGACAAAACTGAGTTGACCGCCGTTAAGCCTTAAATGAGCGGACAGTTCCTTGACCATCGGGGCAGAAAATGCTGCGCCGCCAGGCATCGGGAGGAGTCCGATAAGCGCCGGAAATATGGTTAGATTCAAACGTGGGTTTGACACCAGTCCTTGGAAACTGGTCAAAAGACGTTGCATTTGTCCGGCTTTTTCCATGCTGTTGCTTAAAACCAGTATGAGACTTACAATTAGAGCCAGAGAGGCAGATTTCGGGGCCAACAGGGATCCGGCAGCGGAGACCACGATGGCCCCAAGACTTTCCTCAAAAAAAATCCCTAAAGCAATGGCGCCGAGCACAAAGGCATTGCCGAGTGACAGCTTTTTGCGAATGGCCATGAGCATTAGTACAAAAACAATGGCCACCCGAAGCAGCGCCGGTATCTGGTATAGTATGGTCATACGGGTTACGGGCAATAATGGCATAGAGCAGAGGGCATAGCGCATAGAGCAAAGCATTGCTCAATGAAATGTGCAGGAGGATCAATGGGATTGCGGGGGTATATGGTTGATTGGTTGACAGGATTGAATAAGTTGATTGAGCAAAAAAAATCTGACATCTATCTTCCAATCTTTACTACCTCAATCTTCTGTCATCTGACCTCTGATTTCTGTCCTCTGACAATGTTGCGTGTTATGGGTTATTTAATTTCCTTTTTAAATTTTAATGCGCGTTTAAAGTATTGTTTTAATTTTTCCTGAACTGCTCGGTAAACGGTTCCATCGGGATATTTGCCGTCTCTATCTGCTTTTCCCGCCGGCACCCCGGTTAATATTTCGATGCCTTCTTCCACCGTTGAAACCTGATAAACATGGAATTCTCGCCGTTTGACGGCATCGACGACGTCTTTTCTGAGCATGAGATTCCTGGTATTGGCCCGGGGTATGATGACCCCCTGGGTGCCGCTAAGGGTCTTGGTTTTGCAGACCTCGAAAAATCCTTCAATCTTTTGATTGACCCCACCGATGGCCTGGATTTTTCCCTTCTGATTGACCGACCCGGTGACGGCAATCCCCTGTTTGATAGGGATGCCCGACAAACTGGAAAGAATGGCATACAGCTCGGTGGACGAGGCGCTGTCCCCATCGACGCCGCTATAGCTTTGTTCAAAGGTGATACTGATGGCCAGGTTCAGCGGATAATGCTGGGCGAATGTTCTGCCGAGGTATCCGGAGAGAATTAACACCCCCTTGTCATGGGTTTTACCGCTTAATTTTGCTTCCCGTTCAATGTTAATGACCCCTTTTTCACCCATAAATGTTTCGGCCGTAATACGCATTGGGCGTCCGAATGAAAAACTGCCGACCTGAAAGACGGCCAGACCGTTGACTTGCCCGGTGATCGCGCCCTCGACATCGATCATGATGGTGCCATCGCGATAGGAATCGTGGGTTTTTTCTTCATAAAGATTGTAACGGAACCGATGTTCGTGAAAGGCCTTGACGACATATTTATCGGAAATTAACCTGGCTTGGTTCCTGCGCGCCCAGTAGTCTGCTTCCTTTAACACGCCCAACAAAGGACCGAATCGGATGGAGAGCTTGTCTTTATCGGATGCGTATTTTTCACCATATTCCACGATGGCGGCCACACCTTTGGGGGTGAAGGGTAAAAGGCCTTCCTCTTTGCACACCCGGGCAATAAACTGGGCATATTGCTGAACCGTGTCCGGGCTTTTTTGGACTTCATCATCAAAATCCGCCCGCACCTTGAAAATCTTGTTAAAGCGCGGGTCATGGTCCTGCAGGATGTCAAAATTCTCATAGCTGCCCAATAATATTACCTTGACTTCGAGAGGGATGGCCGCCGGCCGCAGCGAAACCGTACCAAATCCGGATTCCTCGGGAATATCCTCGAAGTAGAGGGATTTTGTACGCAAGGTGCGTTTGAGTGTTTCCCATACATAGGGATTCATCAACACAGACTCCATATCCATAATCAGAAAACCGCCGTTGGCGTTTAAGAGGGAGCCGGCCTGAACCATCGTAAAGTCCGTTGTCACCGTTCCCATATATGCACGTTTTTCGATGCGACCCATCAAATTGTGATAGGTGGGATTGGCTTCGAAGATAACCGGTGCCCCCTTTTTCGCATCCTGGTCGGTTAAAATATTGACGCGATAACGCTGAAGTTTGGATTGTTGAGGCAAACCCGCAATGTTTTTCTCGCCGCTGTTGTTTTCCTCCGAAGGCATAAACAAATTGACGTTTTCGACGATGTCCTGTTCAACTTCATCTAAATGGGTCAGGATGCTCGGGTTGTCTTTAAATTCGGACCTGATTTTTTCCAACCGAGATTTTACGACGGACAGCGTCGTTTCATCCATTAATTTTTCGATATCCGTGTGCAACGCAGATGTCAGTCTATCGACTTCCACAGATGCAATCTCTATTTGAGACTGGACCAGGCGGATGTTTGCTTCAATTTCGGTTTTTTTTCTTTTTGAAAGCTTGGAGAAATCCTCAAGGGTAATCGGTTTACCGGCCACTATGGGAATTGTTTCAAACTCATCATCAGATTTTACAATCTGAAGGTGTTTGTCCGCGGCAAACTTTTCAATCTTTTGAAACAGCTGGTTTTGTTTATCCGAATATTTTTTTTTGATGACGGTTAGCTGTTTCAAATAGGGTTTGCTCTCGAATGCCGACGGCAAATCCTTTGCTAAATTATCCATGAGTTTGGTCATTGATTTGCTGAGCCGGATGGCTTTACCGCCAGAGACCGCAATGGCTTTGGGACGGAATTGATCTTTAAAATTGCTGACCAGACACCAGCTATCCGGTGCGGGCAGGGTTTTGGCATGTTGGGTAACAATATCTCCGACGATGGTGGATTTTCCCGTGCCGGCAACACCGGTGACAAAAATGTTGTATCCAGGGCTCTTCATATTCAGCCCGAATTCGATGGCCTGGACCGCCCGTTTTTGACCGATGACTTCGTTAAGGGGATTGATCTCCGACGTATTTTTGAACTTAAAAACCCTGTGGTCGCATC
Organism: Desulfobacterales bacterium; assembly: GCA_050124355.1. GTDB lineage: Bacteria > Desulfobacterota > Desulfobacteria > Desulfobacterales > JAFDCJ01 > JAFDCJ01. The sequence goes on from JASFFJ010000033.1 coordinate 21,215, forward strand.
TATCCCGAAGGTCGGCAATTTTTACTTTAAATTTTTTGGACATGAAGGCTACC